>WFVP01000294.1 GCA_015491595.1 Anaerolineales bacterium | reverse complement strand
TCCTTGCTCTGGAGGGGAAGAGGGAGGCCCGTGGCCAGGCCTCGGGGGCATCCGCTGATCCATCCGATTTTCCCCGGCCTGTAGAAGCCGGGTTAGCACTCCCCTCGCGGGGAGGAACCCCCACCTCGTAACCTCACCCTCGGAGCGAAACGTCCTGGGCCATCCCGCTCCTTTCAGGAGGATGAGGTCCAGCCGCTACTCTTCCCACGCCTTATTCCATTGTCGCCAACTTGCGCCGCACTATACCGGGTTTTCTCGAATGTGTCAAGGAGTTTTTGCTGAGGGAGACTGTTTCAGTTTAGTAGGCGGGTGTGGATGTAAGAAACGATTAGGGGTAGTTCCAACCGGGCACGGGACGAAAAAGGCCGACCGCTGACGGCCGACGGCGGTCAGCGAATTTTGGTCCTGTACCCGGTCAGTCCCATGCCCTCGCCTGGGAGAACAAGCTGGGTGGGCTCACCAGGTATATCGGCCAACGGTGAAAGCGCAAGAGCATCCCTGCACGCCGCAGACAGGAGAAATGTCCAGGTCCGGTCCTCTCAAGAAGCAGATATCGCGCTCACTAAACTGAAGCAGTTGGGCTTGCCAAAGCAAAAGATTTAGGCTATCCTAAATCCATGACCTGGAAATCATGATGGAGGACGGTTGCGATATGGTGGGAACCTGGTGGATGTGGGTCCTGGCGTTGGGTCTCTTGTTGGGATGGGGCTTGTATCGGGTCTGGGTGCGGCGGCGGGTGCGACGGCGTACCATCCTCGAAGATGCCCTCAAGGTGCTGCTGGATTGCACCGCGCGTGGCGTGCCTTGCGGGGCCGAGACCCTGGCCGCGCGGTTGGGGCTTTCCTTGTCCGCTGCCCTGGCCCTGGCCCAAGAACTGACCCGAAGGGGCTTGGTCCGTATCCAGGATGCCCGCTTGAGCCTCACCCCCCAGGGCCGGGCGCTGGCTCTGCACATTCTGCGGGCCCACCGCCTATGGGAGCGGTATCTGAGCGATTACACGGACCTTCCCCTGGTGGAGGTCCATCGTCGCGCGGACCGCATGGAGCACCGCCTTTCGCCTCAGGACGTGCGACGTCTGGCCGCGGCTCTGGGCCATCCCCGCCGGGACCCCCATGGGGACCCCATTCCCCCTGAAGATGGGGAGTTGCGAGAACCGGGCACCCCCCTTTCCAGTTGGCCTGTGGGCAAGCCGGCCCGTATCGTGCACATCGAAGACGAACCCGTAAGCATTCTGGAACAGATTCTGGCCGAGGATTTGCTCCCCGGTACCCGAGTGGAGGTGCTGGAAACTTCGCCCCAGGGGGTGCATCTGAAGGTCCTGGACGAGGACCGGGACGTGTGGCTGGCGGGGGTGGTGGCTTCCCACATCCATGTGGTGCCGATGAAGGAAGACGTGCCGCCGAAAAAGCCGGTCATGACCCTGGCCCAGGTGCCGTTGCGCCAGCGGGTCCGGGTGGTGGGCCTTTCCCCCCGCCTGCGGGGCCTGTTGCGCCGGCGCCTGCTGGACCTGGGCTTCACCCCAGGCGCGGTTATCGAGCCGGTGATGGAGAGTGCCTTCGGTCGGGGAGACCCCCGGGCGTACCGGGTGCGGGGGACGGTCATCGCCCTGCGCCGGGAGCAGGCGGAGCACATCTTCGTGGAACCGCTGGCGGAGGCGAACGAGACGGGCGCGCAGGCCGTGGCCTCCGCCGCGGGCTCCCCGAAGCCCCCGGAGGGCCATCATGCGTGATCCAAAGCCATCAATGAGGCAAGGAGGAGCTCCATGACCGTGAAGCAACCCGTCCCTCAGGGGATGAAACCTCCCGTCACGGCCAAGACCCGGATGCCGGTGGCCTGCACGGCCTGTCCCTTGCACGTGGAACAGTTGGGCTTGGAGTCGGGGAACTGGGACTATCTGGTGGCCCTGGCCGGGAACCCCAACACGGGCAAGAGCACCCTGTTCAACCGCCTGACGGGCCTCCGGCAGCACGTGGGCAACTGGCCGGGCAAGACGGTCACCCGGGCCGAGGGCCGCTTTAAATTCAACGGCAAGGTCTACCGGGTGGTGGACCTGCCCGGCACCTACTCCCTGCTCACGGCTTCGGTGGAAGAGGAGGTCGCCCGGGATTTCCTGCTGTTCGCCAACCCGGATGTGGTCATCGTGGTGGTGGATGCGACGGCCCTGGAACGGAACCTCAACCTGGTGTTGCAAATCCTGCAGGTGACGCCCCGTGTGGTGGTGGCCCTGAATCTAATGGACGAAGCCAAGCGCAAGGGCATCCACATCGATCACCGGAAACTGGCTCGCGAGTTGGGCGTCCCTGTGGTTCCCATTGTTGCCCGGACGGGAGAGGGCATTGGCTACCTGATGCAGATGGTGGAAGACGTGGCTACGGGTCGGTTGAAGGCCCAACCCCGAAAACTCCGCCTGAGCCGAGAACTTCGGGCAGCGGTGGACGAACTCGCGCCTCAGGTCGCGAGCATCTTCCCTGAGGTGGCCCATCTGGCCGAGTGGATTGCGTTGCGTTTGCTGGACGGCGACCCTTCCATTGAAGAGGCCGTGCGCACGGGCACCCTGGGAGAGCACATTCGGCGAACCGAGGGATTGGCCCGGGAGCCGGTCATGGGTCCCCAGGTGTTGAGGGCATTGCAAGAGGCGCCGCCCCCCGGTCAGACGCCCAAGGATGCCCTCCTTTCCACCATGGCCCTGCCTGTACACCCTGAGGGCCAGGCCCTTCTGACCCGGGCCCGGGAATTGCGTGATGCCCTTTCGGACACCTTCCGAGATTGGTTGGTGCAAAGTGTTTTCCATGAAGCCGAGACCATTGCGCGCTCGGTCATCGTGGAAGAGGGTTCCCGCGCCCAGACCTGGGAGGAGCGTATTGACCGCATCGTGACCCATCCTTTCTGGGGCCTCCTCATTATGCTCTTTGGGCTAACAGTCATTTTTTGGA
>WFVP01000293.1 GCA_015491595.1 Anaerolineales bacterium | reverse complement strand
GGGCGGCTTCGCCGCCCCACACACCCTTTCGTTCTCTTTCTGCGGTCCTGGGCCCGCTTTGTGCTAAGCAATGCGATATCTGAGTAATCACCAACGCGAAGTTGAGATTTGTACAGGAGTTTGGACAGTCTCTGCAAGTAAGGAAGCTTTCTTGCGCATATAGGACGGAGCGGACACGGGAACAGGGCAGGGAAAAGAGCCGCGCGCTCCCAAAATTTCGCTATGATGGAAAGCGGTCTGTTCGAGGGACTTTGCACGGAGGAGGGGTCATCATGGAAGCCCTGGGACGGATGCTCATCTTCCTGGGCCTGGTATTGTTGCTGTTCGGCATCGTCCTGGTGCTGGCACCCCGGCTGTCCCTGCCCCTGGGGCGTCTACCGGGGGACATCGTCATTCAGCGGGATGGGTTCACCTGTATGTTCCCCCTGGCAACCTCGCTGTTGCTCTCTATCCTGCTGACCATCGTGCTCAACCTGCTGGTACGTCTGTGGAGTCGCGGACCATGACCCCGCATGTGGAATCACCACTCCGTCTCCGTACAGAGGACTTCGACTACGACCTGCCCCCGGAGTTCATCGCGCAGCAACCGGTGGAGCCCCGGGACAGCGCCAAACTCATGGTGCTGGACCGGAAGACCCGCACCATCACCCATGCCGTCTTCCGGGAGTTGGGAAACTTCCTCCGGCCCGGTGATGTATTGGTGGTCAACCGGACACGGGTCATTCCCGCCCGCATCTTCGCCCGCAAAATCCCCACCGGAGGGCGGGTGGAACTGCTCCTGCTCAAGCAGGAATCCCCCACCATATGGCAGGCCCTGGTGCGGGGCCGGGGCCTCACGCCGGGCAAACGCCTGCAGGTGGAAGGCGGTCCCCAGGCGGAAATCCTGGACGTCCTGGACGGCCCAGTTCGCCGCGTCCGCTTCGCGCGCCCGGTGTCGGAATGGCTGCATCAGGCGGGCCGGGTCCCTCTGCCTCCTTACATTCGCGCCCAACTGGAAAACCCCGAACGCTACCAAACCATCTTTGCACAGGAACCCGGTTCCGCGGCCGCGCCCACCGCGGGACTGCACTTCACCCCGGAACTGGTACAACGCCTGAAGGAACAGGGCATCCGTTTCGCCCAGGTGACCCTGCATATCGGCCTGGACACCTTCGCGCCGGTGAAGGAAGAGGACCCGCGACAGCACAAGATGCACCGGGAATGGTGCCGTCTGGACCCGGACACCGCGGCGCTCCTCAACGAAACCCGACGGCAGGGAGGACGCATCGTGGCCGTGGGCACCACCGCGGTGCGCACATTAGAGACCGCGGCCCTGCACGCGACCTCTGGTCAGGTGGTGGCACCCTTTGAAGGAGAAACCGACCTCTTCATCCTGCCTGGCCACGAGTTCAAGGCCGTGGACGCCCTCATCACCAACTTCCACCTGCCTCGCTCCACCCTGCTCATGCTGGTCAGCGCGTTCGCCGGACGGGAGTTCATCCTGCACGCTTACGAAGTTGCGAAACAGCATGGTTATCGGTTCTTCTCCTTCGGCGACGCCATGTTGATTTTGTGAAGCACCGGGAGAAAGACGGGCATGGCCCGCAAATTCCAGCGACGCAAGGAAGATTTCCGTTGCGAACACTGCGGCGCCTGGGTGCAGGGCGATGGGTACACCAACCACTGCCCCCACTGCCTGTGGAGCAAGCACGTGGACGTGTACCCCGGCGACCGGGCGGCCACCTGCCAGGGCATGATGGAACCCATCGGGGTGGAAGTTCGGGGGGACGAGTACGTCATCGTGCACCGGTGCACCCGGTGTGGCCTGGTCCGCCGCAACCGAGCCGCGCCCAATGACGACTTCGAGGCTCTCCTGCGTCTGGCCGGGCGACCGCTGCCCTAAGTGGACTCCGGACCGGGAGAGGGGCCGTCGGCCGACCGTCGTCGGCAGATTTTGGTCCCGTGCCCGGGCAGGACGACATGAGATATGCGAAAATAATGCCGGCTCTTCCGTGAAATCATGAGAGTTGGTAGGTATGCGTCAGGGCCTCCACAGGTCACCCCTTTGGTGATGTGGACACCACGAAACCATCCAAGCCCAAGAAGTCTTCCAAAGACGGCTCCATGGGCCACCCCGGCAGGCCGAAAAGGTGGGCTGGACATCCCGAACGGCAGTCCGAGGCCCCGAAACCGGGTGCAGGGATGAAGACTCCGGGCAACCCAGCCAGGGCCTGGCTCCATTGACATTCCAGCGGGAGGTCTGGGCCACCGAATTCCGTTCGCCAGCCCCAGGCTACCGGCTGCGCGTAAGCCCGCAAGAAGTCGACGTGCCACCGCTGCGTGCGCGGGCCCAATACGTGCCGGCGCAAACGGGCTTGAAGGCCGCCCGGTCCACCCGCCTGACCCAAATACACGTAGGTTCCCCGCGGAAATTGAAACGTGCCCAGACGTCCGACGGTCAACCGCTGCGCCCGGGGAAGATACAGTACCAGGGCATAGGCTCCCGTTCGGGAAGGCACTCCCTCAAGGACGTTCATGGCCGCCGCGCCGCTCTCGCCAACGGGCAAACCCCAAACCCAATAGCCACACCAACGCCACGGCACCCAAGACCACCAGTATCCCTTGCATGGGCGTCTCCACCCACCTCTGCCAGCGAACCAGGTTGTACGTCCAGATGCCTGCCACGAAAGCCGCCAGCCCCATGCGCCAGGCCCGCTCCCGGTGACGCTCCTTCCACCAAGTCCATAAAGCCACCAACAGACTCCCGCTCATCGTCCAGCCCACCACAGCCAGAACGGTAATCCAGGGGTCCATCCTCACCGGAGGCGTTTCGGACTCCACCGGCATGGGGGGGTGTAACATCGGTGTAGGCGTGGTGGGTTGAGGTTGGG
>WFVP01000292.1 GCA_015491595.1 Anaerolineales bacterium | reverse complement strand
CGCCCCACTGGCGCACCTGGGCAGCCAGCACGATGGAGTTGAACTCGATGATGTCTCCCGGCTTCACCGCCGTGCCCACGGGCACCAGTTCCGTTCCCGTGGGCAGGATAGCCACCCGGGGCTTGCGGGCCACCGTTATCCGGTCGTGCCCCGCGGCGGCGATGGCCCCCAGGTCCACCGGGCGCAGCACATGCCCCGCGGGCAATACCAACTCCGTGGCCACCAGGTCCTCCCCCATGGGACGCACGTTCTTCCAGGGCGGCAGGGCCTGCCGGACCCGCACCCATGCGGGACGGCGAGGGTCCGCTGCCGGACGCAAGTCCTCGTCCAGGGGTTCCACATCCTCAATCGGCAATACCGTATCGGCCCAAGCAGGAAGCGGGTCTCCCGTATCCACGTACTGAGCCTGGTCCCCATAACGCAAATCCACGGGATGGATGGGCGAGGCGCCGGCGATGTCCCGCGCCCGCACCGCGAACCCGTCCATGGCCGCGGCATGGTAGTGGGGCGAGGACAGGCGGGCCCAGACCGGTTCCGCCAGCACCCGCCCCAGCGCGTGTTCGTCCAGGGGCACGGTTTCGACGCCCAGGAGGCCATCTAACCCGGCTTCGGCCAGAGCATTTCGCCATCGCTCCAGGGCTTCATGCAGGGGAATATCGTGCAGGTACACGGACATCTCCAAGGCCTCCCACGGCAGGTGGAGACATTATACCCTGTGCCCCCCAGAGAAGAGATAATGTGGGCAGCGGCTTTCGCGCTGCCCACATTATCTCTATCTCAAAAGTCCTGTCCAAATCTAAAACTCCAGGGGCTTGCGGTAGAGGGCCACGCTTTCCACCAGGCCGATGGCCAGCAAACTGGCCCACAGGGTGCTGCCGCCGTAGGTAATGAAGGGCAGTGGCAATCCGGTCACGGGTATCAGGTTCAGGTTCATGGCCACATTGACCACCATGTGGAAGGCCAGCATGGCCGCGACGCCGTAGGCAATGAGGGCGCCTTCGGTATCGTAGGCCTGGGAGGCCACCCGCAGACAGCGCCAGATGACCAAGAAGAGGAGGAACAGGGTCAGCGCCGCGCCGATGAAGCCCAGTTCGTGGGCAATCACGGCGAAGATGAAATCGGTGTGGCGCACCTTCAAAAAGCGCAGTTGCACCTGAGGGCCCTGTCCGTATCCTTTGCCGAACAGACCCCCGGAACCGATAGCGATGAGGGCCTGCTGCACGTTGTAAATGGCTCCGTAACGGGCTTCAGGGTCGGGGAAGAGAAACTGAATCACCCGCTGTTGCTGGTAGGGTTGCAAAAAGGGAAAACCGATGAGGGCCACCATAAGGCCCAGAAGACCGAAGCCCAGCATATGGCGCCATCGCAAGCCCGCGGCCCACAGCATGGCCAGCCAGATGACCACCAGGGTGATGGAGGTGCTCAGGTCCGGCTGGAGAAAGACCCACACTGCCAGACCGGCCGTCAGCGCGCCGCTGAGAAGGATAGTACGCAACTGGCCCACTTCCTCCTGCCGCGCGGCCAGAAAACGGGCCTGGACCAGAATGAGCACCAATTTGGCGAACTCCGAGGGTTGCAGGAACAGCGGACCCACCTTCACCCAGCGAGCGGAACCGAAGAGGGCCGTCCCCACGATGTTCAGGGAGATGAGCAATCCCACCACAGCCACGTAGAAGAGGCGTCCCAGGTCCAGCCAGTAGTGATAGTCCACCACCGCCACCAGAAACATCAGGCCAAACCCGATGGCGGCGAACATGGCCTGCCGGGAGGGCAGCTGGGCCAGCACCTCGTTCCCCGCGATGGCCGAACGAATCATGGTGATGCCGAACAGGGTGAGGGTGCCCACCAGACCCAAAAGCCAGAAGTCAAAATGATGCCAGGCCAATCGGCGCAACATGGTTCCACCTCACACCATCCCGGCCCAGGAAGGATACTCCCAAGGCCAGCACCTTAGACGACGCGTACACACATCCTTCGGGACGGCACCATCCACCATCCCGTCTTCGTCCACCAGAGTATAGCGAATTTTGGGGAAGGAGATGGAGGCAATTACCCAGAGGAGACTGTTTCAGTTTAGTAGGCGGGTGTGGATGTAAGAAACGATTGGGTAGTTCTAACCGG
>WFVP01000291.1 GCA_015491595.1 Anaerolineales bacterium | reverse complement strand
GTTCTGACCGGACACGGGACCGGGAAAACGGCTGACGGCCGTCGGCCGACCGCCGTCAGCGAATTTTGGTCCCGTGTCCGATGAGGGCTACAGTGCCTTTGTCCTATCCCACGGGAGGATTGGTATTAGCGGGCAGCGGACGGCATACGGCCGACAGCCCTACGGCACCCAAAAGGCCGCCTCGGGAGCGTCGGCGACTTCCGCCACCTGCTGCGGTCTGAAGTCCGGCGATGCCATGCGATACAAATCCCCGGCCGAGGCGCCCCACAAAGCCTGCCCATCCGGCTGCCATGCCAGGAAGGCGAAAGGCTCGACGGGTACCCTGACCTCGGGTTGACCTCCCTTAGGGTCCTGTACCACAACGAAGAACTGGGCCTGCAACAGGTTCTCCTGGTCCGCGCCAACCCAGGCCAGCAAACCCTGCGGGGAAAACGCGGGGCGCAGGCCGACCGGTTGGGGTGCGGGATACACCTCTCCGGACAGGGTCACCACGCCCAAATACAGGATGAAGCTGGCATCGGACCGTCCGGAAACGTCCTCCAAATCCGGCTCGGCTTTGTCGAACAGACGTTGTGGCGTACCCTCCGGAGACCACACGTAAATCCCGGGGTCCAGCGTCCCTCCAGAGCCCACGCTGAGAAGCGCCCGACCACCCTGCACCCGACCAACGTCCCATACGGCCAGGTCGTCCATCCGCTGCACGTTTCCGTCTACATCCAGCAAAGCCAAAGCCCCTACATTCTCGTTGAACAGCAGGACTCGCCGACCGTCCAACCACCCGGTCACTTCCCAGGTACCTTCAAAGGGGACCTGCACGGTTTCTCCTGTGTTCCAGTCCCAGATGCCCAAACGTTGCACCTCGGACCTCATCTCCTCTTCCTTCCAGATGAGGTCGGCGAAGAAGAGATAGCGGCCATCAGGCGACCAGGCCAGGTCGGTGGCATGTGCGGGTGTCTCGACCAGCAAGCGGGACTGTTGGGCGCGTGGGTCGTATACGTAGACATCCGTGGTGCCCTTTTGCCCCTGAGCCACATAGGCCAGCATCTCTTCCTGGGGTGCCCATGCAAAAGGCGAATGGGGAACGAAATACGGAAAACTCTGCCCGGGGTCCGAAGTCTGTATGGCCTGCGTCAAATCGGTGGCCTCAAGTCCCGGGAAAGTCACCAGCGTGAGAAAGGCGTTGGAACCCGTGGCTTCGACGGACAGATAGGCCATATAGGTACCCGTGGCCGAAAACCGGATGCGAGGGTCATCGAAAGCCGGGCTTCGGTCTATGGACAGCGGGAACACCTCGCCCGTGTTGGGGTCGAAAAGCCACAGCGCGTTGTCCCCTTGCAGCAACATGCGCTTCGCGGACACGGAGGGCGCCGATGGACCCCCGGTCACAGGTGCGGCCGCGGTTGCTGCCGGCAGGGTCCCCGAAACTTCGGTCGGGGCAGCCGGGGCACCTGTGGCAGGTTGGGCCTCTTGGCTCCCCAGGCTGAGCAGCGCCAGCCCCAAACCCACCACTCCACAGATGCACAGGAAAAGGACACCACCAACGCCTGCCAGGATAAGCAAGATGCGTGAGCGGTTCATTTGTTCCTCTCCTTGAATTGGGTGTCCCTTCCACCATAAACCTGAACGTCAGGGAAGCGTCGGGAGACCCCTTCTCGGCCCCATATCTGACGGAGAAAGCGCGACCCATTTCTCGCCCCAAAGGGAAATAAAACGGATGCAGCGGCGGCTTCGTCGCCGCTGCATCCGTTACTTATCTTCCTGTGGTCCCGTGTCCGGTTAGGACGATGCGAGAGATGCGGAAAATAAACTTCGGGCTTGAAGCCTACAAGATATGGGTATGCGTCAGCCCGGTTAGGAGGCTCCAAAATCTCTGGGTTGTGCTATAATGTCCCTATCCCCCAGGGGGGGATAGGGATAAACCAGAAGAGGAGGCCTTTTATGGCCGGAGAACGACACATCACCCTCCAAATCCGGGGCATGACCTGTGACGGTTGCGCCCGCCACGTGACCGAGGCCTTGAAGAAAGTCCCCGGTGTGCTTCAGGCTCACGTGCCCGGCTGGCAGTCGGGCCGGGCCGAGGTCATTGCCCGGGAGGACGTGGACGAGCAGGCCCTGCTGGACGCGGTGGCCCGGGCCGGGTACCAGGCGCAGGTCCTCCGCCGGGAACCCGCGCCCGACAACGGGGGACCTTCCCGGACCGTCCTTCCCCAAACCCGCCCGGCCCCGGAAGGGGAGGCGGACTTCGACCTCATCGTGGTGGGCGGCGGCTCGGCCGGGTTCGCCGCGGCCATTCGCGCGGCCGAAGAAGGCGCGCGGGTGCTCATGGTCAACCACGGACCCATCGGCGGCACGTGCGTGAACATCGGCTGTGTGCCGTCCAAATTCCTCATCCGGGCCATGGAACACTACCACCGCGCGGGGGAAGCCCGCTACGCGGGCGTGCACACGGCCCAGGCCGCGCTCCACTGGCACCGCCTGGTGGCCCAGAAGGACGCGCTGGTGGCCGAACTGCGCCAGGCCAAGTACCAGGACGTGCTCGCGGCCTACCCCACCATCACCTACCGGCAGGGGCAGGCCCGGCTGCGGGAAGGCCCCGCGGTGGAAGTGGGGTCCGAGGTGTACCGGGCGCCCAAGGTGGTCCTGGCCACGGGCGCGCGGCCCTGGGCACCGCCCATCCCCGGCCTGGCCGAGGCGGGCTACCTGACCAGCACCACGGCCCTGGACTTGCGCGCGCTGCCCCGTACCTTAGCCGTGCTGGGCGGGAACGCGGTGGGCCTGGAACTGGCCCAGGTCTTCGCTCGCGCAGGCGTGGCCGTGACCCTTGTCGAACTCCTCCCCCGCATCGCGCCCTTCGAGGACGAGGACGTGAGCCGGGAACTGGCCCGCCACCTGGAGGCCGAGGGTATCCGCATTCTCACCCAGGCCCGCACGGAACGGGTGGAACGGGATGCCCGGGGCTACCGGTTGCACATCACCCTGGCCGAGGGCGAAGCCCAGGTGCTGGAGGTGGAACAGCTGTTGGTGGCCACGGGCCGACGACCCAACACCCAGAACCTGGGCCTGGACGCCCTGGGCATCGAAACCGATCGCCGGGGGGGCATCCTGGTGGACGAATACGCCCGCACCAGCCATCCCGATGTGTACGCGGCGGGCGATTGCGCGGACCTGCCCCAGTTCGTCTACGTGGCCGCGCACAGCGGCACCGTGGCCGCGGAGAACGCGCTCCTGGGGAACCACCGCACCCTGGACCTGGAATTCCTCCCCCGGGTCATCTTCACCGACCCCCAGGTCGCGGCCGCGGGGATGACCGAAGCCCAGGCCCGGGAAGCCGGCTATGCGGTGGAGGCCCGCACCCTGGACCTGGAGCACGTGCCCCAGGCCCTCACCGCCCGGGACCTGCGCGGGTTCGTCAAACTGGTCGCGGACAAGACCTCGGGTCGGCTGCTGGGCGCGCACATCGTGGCCCCCGGGGCCGGGGAAATCATCCAGACCGCGGTGCTGGCCATGCGGGCCGGGCTTTCCGTCCAGGACCTGGGTCGGATGCTCTTCCCCTACCTGACCCTCAGCGAAGGCCTGAAGCTCGCAGCCCAGACCTTCGAGAAGGACGTGACCCGGCTGAGCTGTTGTGCGGGGTAGAGGGCGGACCGCGGTCGGCTGTAGGCAGTCCGCGGTGGGCAGTGGGCAGTTTGCAGTGCGCGGTCTGGAAGCAACAACTAACGGATGACTGCCGACCACCGACTGCTCACAACCATTTTGTGGAGGTACGACATGAGTACACGATGGAGTTTCTCCAGTTCCCTGTTCTCCTCCCTGTGCTGCGTCGGCCCGGCGGTGGCCGCGCTCATCGGCGTGGGTAGCGCTTCGGTGCTGGTGGGGCTGGCTCGTTACCGCATCCCCATGCTCGTGTTGGGGATTGGGCTGACCCTGCTGGGCGCCTATATGACCCTGCGCCGGCTCCGGGGGACGTGCACGCCCAGCGCGTACCGGCGCTACCGCTGGCAGGTCCCCCTGACCGCGCTGGCCACCTTTGGCCTGACCTATTCGGTGCTGACCATGGGCGTCCCGGCCCTGGTCAACCGGTATCTGGAATGGAAGGCCGGCGCTGCGGTCACCGTAAGCCAGGAAGGGCAGGTGCAGGCCGCGCAAAGCCGCTACCGGGCGGTGCTGGCCGTTAGCGGCATGACCTGAGGGGGTTGTGCGGCTGCCGTGCGCAGCCTTCTCCTGGAACAACCCGGCGTGCTGGAGGCGGAAGTCAGCTTCCCCGAGGCCAAAGCCGTGGTCCTCTTCGACCCCAACCAGACCTCGGCCGAAGCCCTGGCCCAGGCCCTCTCGCAATACTACCCGGCCCAGGTGATTTCCGTGGAGCCTGCGCCAGGCGGCGGATGATGGACGCCAAAAGGCTGCTTTTCACCCTCACGTTGCTGGCCCAGGCCCTTCTTAACGCGTCCCTGGTGCTTCAAATGTGGCGGCCGCATCTGCGCATCTGGCCGCCACCGGGCAGGCGGAGTTTTGGCTTCGTCTTCACCTGGGGCTTGTTCGCCTTTTCCACCTTCGGCGTGCTTGCCCTGGGCGTGCTGGACTGGAACACCTTCGTCTTCCGCCATCCAGCCCGGTTTTGGGTGGCCGTGCCCCTGATGCTGGGGGGCCTGGGCCTGGCCCTGTGGGGCGTGCGCACCCTGAGCGTCCACACCGCGCTGGGCCTGGAAGGGGAACTGGTCACCCAGGGCCCCTACCGCTTTACCCGCAATCCCCAGTACGTGGGCGATATCCTCCTGGTCCTGGGCTACGGCCTGTTCACCAACTCCGCCCTGGCCCTGGCGGCCGGCGCGTTCGGCAGTCTCTGGTTCGTGCTGGCGCCCTTTGTGGAAGAGCCTTACCTCCGGGCCCGCTTCGGCCCCGCGTACGAGACCTACGCGCGGCAGGTGCCCCGGTTTGTGGGATGGCGGAGCGTGAAAGCCC
>WFVP01000290.1 GCA_015491595.1 Anaerolineales bacterium | reverse complement strand
TTGACGAAGAGCACAATGGGCTATCCCCAGAACGTTCAATAGTCAAAAAGGGTTTGTATGTTCCTGTCGGTGGGCTCATCCTCCGACGCAGGTAGGTATCTCGAGAGAAGGAGGCTGTATGGCCAATACGCTTAAAGTACCCGATGATGTGCAGGCCCTGGAACAGGCCTCGTTGCAGGAATTGCGCCATCTGGCCCGGGATTTGGGCATTCCCCGCTACACCCGAATGAAGAAAGACGAACTCATCCAGGCCATCCGCCAGGCCCAATTGGAGCGGGAAGGCCTGGTGGTCGGGGGTGGGGTGCTGGACATTCTCCCCGACGGTATCGGTTTCTTGCGGACCCGAGGTTACAAGCCCAGTACGGAGGATATCTACGTCTCCCCGGCTCAGATTCGTCGTTATGCCCTGCGCCGGGGAGATTATGTCGAAGGCATCGTGCGACCGCCTCGAAACAGCGAGAAACATCAGGCCCTGTTGCGCATTGAGGCCATCAACGGCCGACCACCGGAGGAATCCCTCCGCCGGCCCCGCTTCGAGGACCTGACCCCCATCTTCCCGGACCGACGGTTCGACCTGGAAACGGACCGTTTCACCCTTTCCACCCGGCTCATCAACCTGGTGGCCCCTATCGGTCGGGGTCAGCGCGGGCTCATCGTCTCACCCCCGAAAGCCGGCAAGACCACCATCCTCAAGGAAATCGCCAACGCCATCACTGCCAAGTACCCTGAGGTCATTCTCTTCATCGCCCTCATTGGGGAACGCCCCGAAGAAGTGACGGACATGCAACGTTCGGTGCGGGGCGCGGAAGTGGTGGCTTCTACCTTCGACGAGCCCGTGCAACTCCACATCCAGGTGGCGGAAATGGTCCTGGAGCGGGCCAAACGTCTCGTGGAAGTGGGTCATGACGTGGTCATTCTGTTGGACTCCATCACCCGTCTCGCCCGGGCCTACAATCTGGTGGTCACCCCGTCCGGTCGCACCCTGACGGGCGGCCTGGATCCGGCCGCACTCTATCCTCCCAAGCGCTTCTTCGGCGCGGCCCGGAACATCGAGAACGGAGGTTCCCTGACCATTATCGCCACCTGTCTGGTGGACACCGGTTCCCGCATGGACGACGTGATTTATGAGGAATTCAAGGGCACAGGGAACATGGAGTTGCACCTCTCCCGTAAATTGCAGGAACGGCGGATTTTCCCGGCCATCGACATCGAGCGCTCCGGTACGCGCCGAGAAGAGTTGCTCCTGGGCCCCGACATCACCCAACGGGTCTGGCTCATGCGCCGTATGTTCATGCAAATGATTACTCCGCCTCCCAACGGCGCGGGAATGGACATTGCCGCGGCCACGGAAGCCATCCTGGAACGTTTGCGGAAGACGCGGGACAATATGGAGTTCCTGGAGACATTGACGCAGGATATTTGAAAGGAAGGGACGTCGTTCGTTCGTCGTCGTTCGCAGGCCGTTGGGCGGGTCGGTGACATATGGCCGAGCATGTGTTCTTCTTCGACGAGCCTCAACCCTCGCGGTTGGACAAGTTTCTCACCCGGGCCTTTGATGGGGCCTTTTCCCGCTCTCAGATTCAGCGTTGGATAAAAGAAGGTCGGGTGACGGTGGACGGCGAAGTGGTCACCAAGACGGGGTTTCTGCTGGAGGAACCCTGTCGGGTGGCCATTGATGTTCCTCCGCCCCGGCCTTCCGCCTTGCGTCCCGAGCCCATTCCCCTGGACATCCTCTTCGAAAACGAAGATGTGCTCATCCTCAACAAGCCCGCAGGGATGGTGGTGCATCCTTCCCCGGGCCACTGGGAGGGCACGTTGGTCCACGCGGCCCTGGCCCACATTCCCGACTTGGCCGGGGTCGGTGGGGAACTCCGGCCGGGCATCGTCCATCGGTTGGACAAGGACACCTCGGGGGTCATGGTCATCGCCAAGAACGACGCGGCCCATCGGTATTTGCAGGACCAGTTTCGCAACCGGGAGGCCAAGAAGGAATACCTGGGCCTGGTGGATGGTACCCCTCCAACGCCCAAAGGGAAAATCGAGGCGCCCCTGGAGCGGGACCCCAAGGACCGCCGTAAAATGCGCGTGGTTCCCCTGGGTCGAGGGAAGGAGGCGGTGACCCTGTTCGAGGTGGTGGAACGCTTCCCTCAGCACACCCTGGTGCGCTTCTTCCCCGTTACCGGTCGGACCCATCAGATTCGCGTGCACAGCGCTTTCATTGGCGCGCCCATTGTGGGGGACACGCTATATGGCCGTAAGAAGCCTTCCCTTCCCGTACAGCGCCATCTGCTCCACGCCCATCGGCTGACCCTGCGACTGCCGGGTGAGGACGAGCCCCGCACCTTCGAGGCCCCTTTGCCAAGGGACTTCGTTCAGGTGCTGGAGAGCCTGCGCCGTTTCCATGGATAGCCACAAGGCCTTCAGAGATTTTCCACCAAGGGGGTATCGGTGCCGTGAGGGGATTCGGCCAGCACACGGCCGTCGCCCGAGACCAGCATGGCGCCGCCAAAACTGGGGTCTTCCGTCTCCACCTCCAGGGCATTGACCAGAGCCGCAGTGACACCCAGGCGGGCTACGGCCTCTTGATAGGCGCGTCGTTCCTCCCGTTCCCAGCGTTCGGGGTCTGGTGATACCTGGTCGAAGCTGCGGGCCATGGGGACCAACACCAGGCGGGTGTTCCTGGGGATTTGCTGCCAGGCTTCTTCGTCAAAAAGGTCGCCGCAAATCAGGAAAGCCAGGCGGCCGAATTCCGTCTGGGCCAGGGGCACCCGAGAACTCCGCAGAAAAGGCGGTTGCTCGGCGATTTTTCGATGTTTCAGGACAATGCGCCCATTTCGGTCCAACAGAACCGCGGTGTTGAAGATGCCCCGGGCCGTGCGCTCCAGTAAGCCGAAGCCCAGCCAAACCCCCCAGGCACGGGCGCATTCGGCCATACGAGCGGTCGTGGGTCCGGGGATGGGTTCTGCAAAGGCCTCCAGGTCCTGAGGTTCATAAAGATATCCGGTGAACGCGGCTTCAGGCAACACGATGAGGTCGGGCTTTGGAGGCTTCAGCAATGTCCGGGCGACCTCCACAAAACGCGTAAAGTTTTTGACGGGCCGTCGGGGATGCGTCTTGAGGGGGAGAAGGACCAG
>WFVP01000289.1 GCA_015491595.1 Anaerolineales bacterium | reverse complement strand
TCCTATGGATATAACCGTCGCTCCTGGGCATCCACCAGCGATGCACATCCTTTGACGTTTTAACACTTACAGGCGGGTATGTGGTAACCATTATTGGGAGACCAGTACAAATAAGCGAGCGGCTCAATTTTGGTGTCACTGGGGTGGCCCATGGCCATAGAAAGTAGCGCCATTCAAGATCTTCATCCCTGAATGCGCTGGATACGGGCACCCAGAGCCCGGAGTTTCTCGTCCACCCGTTCGTAACCCCGGTCAATCTGGCCGATGTTGTGGATTTCCGAGGTGCCCCGGGCTGCCAGGGCGGCCAGCACCAGGGCCATGCCCGCCCGGATGTCGGGACTTTCCAGGATTTCGCCCACCAGCGTGGTGGGACCGTTGACGATGCACCGGTGGGGGTCGCAGAGCACGATTTGCGCGCCCATGCGGACCAGTTTGTCGGTGAAGAACATGCGGCTGTTGTACATCCAATCGTGGAAGAGCACGGTGCCCCGGGACTGGGTGGCTACCACGATGGCAATGCTCATCATGTCGGTGGGGAAGCCGGGCCAGGGCATGGTGGTGATTTCCGGGATGGCCACCCCCAGGTCAGGCTGGATTTCCAGGGGCTGGTCTTTGGGCACCAGGATGTCCTCGCCGTCTTCTTCCCAAACGACACCCAGGCGACCAAAGACCAGTCGGGCCATGGAGAGATACTGGGGCCCCGCGTTGCGGATGCGGATTTCCCCGCGGGTGATGGCCGCGGCCGCGATGTAACTGACAACCTCCAGATAGTCCGGCCCGATGGTGAACTCGGTGCCCGAAAGGCGGTCCACGCCTTCAATGACCAGGATATTGGAGCCGATGCCCTGAATGCGCGCGCCCATCTGGACCAACATGCGGCACAGTTCCTGGACGTGGGGCTCCGAGGCCGCGTTGCGGATGACCGTGGTGCCCCGGGCCAGAACCGCGGCCATGACCGCGTTCTCCGTCGCCGTGACCGAGGCTTCGTCCAGCAGGATGTCCGCGCCCCGCAGGCCGTTGGGCGCGTGGAAATGGAAGCGCCGCTCCAGGCGTCGGTAATCCACCTGGGCGCCCAGGGCTTCCAGGGCCAGGACATGGGTGTCCAGCCGGCGCCGACCGATGATGTCCCCGCCGGGGGGCGGCAGGGTCACCTGGCCCAGGCGGGCCAGGAGGGGCCCGGCCAGGAGGATGGACGCCCGGATACGGCGGACGAGGTGGGGGTCCAGCTGGGCCAGGCGGAGGTCCCGGGCCTGGAGGCGCCAGGTGCGGGGTCCGAGCTCGTCCACCTGGACCCCCAGGCTTTCCAGAAGGTGTCGCATGGTCCAGACGTCCTGGATGTGGGGGATGTTGTGCAGAATGACGGGCTCTTCGGTCAGAAGGGTGGCGGCCAACAGGGGAAGGGCGGCGTTCTTGTTTCCGCCTGGGGTCACTTCTCCCTGTAAGGGGACGCCGCCCTCAATGCGAAAGAAAGCCGTCATCTCGCTACCTCCTTGAGGGAATCAAAGCCGTTTTCATCAGCCTTCTCTGTTTATATCCTTCCCGGGGAGATTTGTCCAAAAGACAAGGGAGCGGCGCATGAAGCGCCGCTCCCTTGAAAGGGGAGGGAGGTTAGCGTTCGATGGGAACCCGTACCAGGTTCCCCCATTCGGTCCAGCTGCCGTCGTAATTGCGCACCTTCTGGAACCCGAGCAGGTATTTGAGCACGAACCAGGTGTGGCTGCTGCGTTCCCCAATGCGGCAGTACACGATGACGTCGTCCTCGGGGTGGAGCCCCGCTTCTTCCATGTAGATGCGGCGCAGTTCCTCTGCGGGCTTGAAGGTGCCGTCTTCGTTGACGGCCCGGGACCAGGGGATGTTCACCGCGCCGGGGATATGGCCTCCCCGCAGCGCGCCTTCGTTGGGGTAACCGGGCATGTGGAGACGCTCGCCTCGGTACTCTTCAGGCGAACGTACGTCCACCAGGGGTTTCCCGGCCCGCACGTGGGCCAACACGTCCTCCCGGAAGGCCCGGTGGGGCGCATCGTTGCGCTCCGGCGCCCGGTACGTGGTGGGTGGGTACGTGGGCACTTCGCGGGTCAGGGGACGGCCTTCTTCGATCCACTTCTGTCGGCCGCCGTCCATGAGCTTGGCCTTGGTGTGACCGAAGAGCTGGAAGACCCAGAAGGCATACGTGGCCCACCAGTTGTTCTTATCGCCGTAAAAGACCACCGTGGTCTCCGGCGTGATGCCCAACCGGCCCATGAGGGCTTCGAAGGCCTCCCGATTGATGTAGTCCCGAATCAGCGGGTCGTTCAGGTCGCGCACCCAGTCCACTTCCACCGCGCCGGGGATGTGTCCGCTGGGGTACACGAGGGGGTCCTCATTGGATTCGATGATGCGCACGTTGGGGTCATCGAGGTGTTGCGCCACCCACTCGGTGGTGACCAGCACCTCGGGATGGGCGTAACCCTTGGTCAGGATGGGTTCCAGGGTTTTCACGTCCATGGGTCACCTCCGGTTTACAAGATTTGTAAGACATCAATCTGCAAAAAGTATACCGGAAGACTGGGTATTTGCCCATCCTTTTTGGGGATGTTCGAAAATTCATCCCCCATGTCCTTCGCACAGGCCTGACCGGGCGCAGAACCATTG
>WFVP01000288.1 GCA_015491595.1 Anaerolineales bacterium | reverse complement strand
TATAAGAGACAGCTCTTGCGCAGGGCTTCGATGACGTCGGTCAGCTGGCCATCGGGCAGGCCGATGAGCAGGGTGATGTTACGCCGTTTGAGATAGCCGCCCACCGACGGAAAGGCGGTGAAGGGGACGGCCAGCTGGTTGAGGGCCGAGAAGGCCGATTCCCGGTCCCGTTCGTGAATCACGGCGAAGGTGATGTGGCGAATGGGCGGGGCCTCGGGGGAGCGCCGCAACACCAGGCCGGGCCAGACCGGCACGGCCTCTTCCAGCGCGGCATCGATTTCCCCCACCAGTTCCTCGTAGACCTCTTCCCCGATGGCGCCGGACTGCACCAGTTCTTGCAGCACGGTGCGTTGGGCCCGCAGAATCTCCAGCCGGGCGTCCTGCAGCTCTTCCGCGTGCAGGTGGGGATGGACGCGGATGAGCTGGCGCAGGGCGTGTTGCAACTCGCTCAGGCGGGCCTGAAGCATGGTGTGCAGGCTCTTGCGGGTGGCCTCGGAGATGAGTCCCTGGCGATACAGCCGTTCCAGATAGTCCAAGGAAGCCCGGGTGGCGATGGCCCGGGCCCGGTAACGGTCGTATTCCTGTTTCACCCGGTCGTGTTGGGTCAGGCCCAGGCGGCGAAGGAGGATGCCGATGGTGCTGCCCTGGGCCAGCAGGGTGAAGAGGACCACTCCAAAGGCCATGACCTGGAGCTGCTCCCGCAGGGCGCCCAGCGCGGGCGGGATGCCCAGGGCCAGAGCCAGGGAGATGGCGCCCCGCAGGCCGCCCCAAAACAGCACGTGACGCCACCGCCAGGGGATGGGGTCCCCCACCCAGGTCAGGCCGTACACGTCCACCACCCGGGCCACCAGCACGGCCAGGATGGCCCAGAGAATCAGGGGGATGTGCTCCTGGATGGCCGGCAGGTTCACCTGGAAACCGATGAGGAGGAAGACGAAGGAGTTGGCCACGAAGGCGGCGAAGTCCCAGAAGTTCCGCACCACGATGCGGGTGGTGGGCTTCATCCCGCGCGGGCCGATGTTGCCGTTGACCAGACCCGCCGCCACCACGGCCAGCACGCCGCTCACGTGGAATTGCTCGGCCACCAGATAGGCCCCGTAGGCCAGCACCACCGTGAGGGCCGTTTCGATGAGATGGTCGTCCACCCGGGCAATCAGGGCCGAGGTGATGCCCCCCAGAGCCAGTCCGACCAGGAAGCCTCCCCCGGCCACCCGCAGGAAGTCCGTCAGGCTGGCCAGCAAGTCGAAGGCCCCTGTGGCCAGCACGCCCAGCACCAGGTGGAAGACCACGATGGCCGTCCCGTCGTTCATCAGGCTTTCGCCTTCCAGGAGGACCTGGAGGCGTTTGGGGACCCCCAGCGCCCGGAACAGGGCCACCACAGCCACCGGGTCCGTGGCCGCCACCAGGGCGCCAAAGAGCATGGCCGGTCCCAGGTCCAGTCCCGCGCCGTAGTACACCAGGAAGCCCACGATGAGCATGGTGAGGACCACGCCGGGCACGGCTAGGACGAGGATAGGCAGGGCGTCCCGGACCACGTCCTCCGCCCGGAGGTGAAAGGCGGCCTCGAAGACCAGGGGCGGGACCAGCAGGGCCAGGATGAGGTCCGAGGTGAGGGGGACTTCGATGTGGATGAGCAGGCTCAACCCCAGGCCGATGAGGACCAGACCCAGGGTGTAGGGCATGCGCAACTTCTTGGCCAGGATGCCCACCAGGGTGGCCACCAGGAAAAGGGCGATGACGGCTTCTTCGACCAGGATGAGGTTGAGCTCTTCCATGGGGCGCGGCTCCTTTCCCTTGCATTATACTCGGCCCGCTGCACGCCCTCGGGGCCGGGGGACAAATCTGAATTTTCTTGCAAAAGAGCATCCTTTTCCGGGGTTTGGGGTTAGAATAGAGGAAACAACGCCCATTGGTGCAGGAGGCGGAGCATGGCGGAGGAGAAGGGCTTCCTTCAGAAGGTGAAGAAGCACGTTTTGGATTTCATTTACGGCATGGCGACCCACGAGATGGCCCGACATGCCTTGAAAACGCGGGGCAGCATGGAGCACCTCTTCATCCTCATCACCATGGGCGACATGCTGGGCGTGCCCATCCTGCCTCCTTATTACTCCTTGCGCCTGCTCCCCTACGTGGTGCCGCAGATTTCCACCTGGAAGCGGCGCATGTTGCGGGAGCGGGACCTGACGGATGCGTTGGCGTAATCCTTTCCCCCCTCAACCCCAAACGGCGTGAGGTGACACCATGGCCACAGCCCTGGCTCGTATGTTCAAGGAGAACCCGGAACGCCGGTACATCATGTACGGCGGCAAGGGCGGGTTGGGCAAGACCACCTTTTCCGCGGCCACCGGTTACTGGCTGGCCAAACAGGGTTATCGTGTTCTGGTCTTCTCCGTGGATCCTCAGGCTTCCTTGTCGGACATCTTCCAGAAGGACATTTACGGCAAGGGCGCGGTGGAAATCATGCCCAACCTGTACGCCCAGGAAATCGATGCCGATACGCACATCCGCCAGTATCAGGAAGAGATTCGCCAGAAAATCCGAGACATGTACGGCTTCGACCGCATTCCCGACGAAATCGAGTCCTACATCCAGGCCGCGGCGGCGGAGCCGGCTATGGAGGAATCGGCCATCTTCGACCAGGTGGTGGACATCGTCCTGGCGGGCGAGTACGACTACTACATCTACGACCTGGTTCCCCTGGGTCATGCCCTGTACTACCTGAGCATGGCCAGTGTGTACGACCAGTGGATTACGAAGATTACCAAGTTGCGGGAGGAGATGCAGGAATATGCCCGCATGGCCGCCCACGTGATGCGGGAGAAGGAGCTGGAGGAGGACAAAATCCTGCAGGAGCTGCAGTACATTCGGGACCGCATCACCACCTCTTCCCGCATCCTGACGGACAACGAAAAAACGGCCTTCTTCTTCGTCCTGGTTCCCGAGGAGATGGTGATTCGGGACACCCTCAAGGCGGCAAGCCTGTTCGCTAAGTTCCAGGTGCCCATCAGCGGCTATGTGTTGAACCGGGTGATTCCTAAGGACGTGGCCCTGGCGCCCAATGCGCCGGCGTACTTGCGCAACCGGTACAACATGCAGCAGAAGTACCTGCAAGAGATTCGGGAGCGCTTCGGCGGCGAGGTGTTGGCCGAAGTCCCCGAACTGGAGCGTGACGTCACCGGGCTGGACATGATTGCCCGGGTGGCGGAATACCTGTTCGGAGAGGTGGAAGGATGAGCGCGGTCACGTTGGACATCCCCATCACCATCACCCAGACCCTGCGCCAGTTCCTGGACGAGCATCCCAACCTGCGGTACACCTTCTTCGGCGGCAAGGGCGGTGTGGGGAAGACGGTCATGGCCGGTGCGGCCGCGGTGGGCCTGGCCCAGCGCGGCCATCGTGTACTGTTGGCCTCCACGAACCCGGTCCACAGCCTGTCCAGCATGTTGGACCAGGACGTGTTCGGCAAGCCCACCCCTGTGGAGGGCGTGCCCAACCTGTGGGCCTACGAAATCGACACCCGGGATACCATCGAGCGGGCCAAGCAGGACATCCGGGAGAAGATTTCCTGGTTCCTGAAGTACGCGGACATCAAGGGGCGGGCCGAGGAGTTCATCGAGGCGGCCACCATGAACCCGGCCTTCGAAGAATCCGCCATGTTCGAGAACATGCTGGAAATCATCTTCAAGGGCGAGTACGACGTGTACGTCTTCGACACCGCGCCCACGGCCAACGCTCGACGCCTGCTGGGCATGTCCGCGGTGTACACCCTGTGGGTGAACAAGATGATTCAGAGCCGGGAAGAGGCCCGTAAGTTGCGCATCAAGCTCTCCTTCTCCAAGGAGGCCAAGGAGGAGAAGGACCCCCTCCTGGAGTACCTGGTGACCTTCCAGGAGCGCATCGAGCGGGCCAAGAAGCTCCTCACCGACCCGGAGAAGACGGCCTTCTTCTTCGTCACCCTGCCCGAGGCCCTGCCTATCGCGGTGATTCGACGCTTCATCAACTGGTTCACCGACTTCGGGATTCCCATCGGCGGTGTGGTGGTGAACATGTACATGGACCCCCGGGCCATCCCCGATGACGCCGACGCCTTCGTCAAGAACCGAGTGGCCATGCAGCAGCGCTACATGAAGGAAATCGAGCAGCTCTTCGGCCCCATGGTGCGCGCGGTGGTGCCCCTCTTCGACACGGAGATTCGCGGGGTGGAGATGCTCAAGCGCACCGCGGATTACCTGTTCGCGTAACACGTGACCTGGCGTCCCAAGAAAACACCGAGCATCGGGGGAGACAAGCCGCCCGATGCTCAGGTTGTTTTTCCGGTTATGGGGCGATGTCAGATGATTTCGATGGACTCGTCGGCCACGTACCCTTCACCCCAATGGGTCTCCACCCAGTGCAGGACTTTTTGCAAGGTGCGGTGAGTGTGTTTGGCGTCGTTGCTCACATGGGCGCAGGCCACCAGGGCCTGTTCGTAATGCTCCATGTAATCCATTTCGGCCACGGAGACGTTGAACTCCTTCTGCAGGCGAACCAGCAAGGGCCGTAACGCCCGGCGTTTCTCTTTCAGGGAGCGGATACCCGGCATATGGAGATGGAGCCAGAGCACGCCGATGGGCATGGACGGCCTCCTGAGGGGGGTTGTCCGGCGATTTTCTTCAATTGTACTCCGAGGTAGGCCTATGGGTCAGCCGAGCCCGGTGGGGAAGGCCTGGGGTCTCCTGGTCGTGCTGTTTGTGGCCCTCTGGGGGATGTTGGTGCTGGGCCTGCACCGCGATTTCACCTCTCGTCGCGCCCTGGCGATTTGGGATTTCGCGCCCCTTTGGCACGGCGCCCAGGTCCTCTTTCGGGAAGGCGGCTCCCCTTACGACCGGAAGGTGGCTGCGCGGGTGATGCAGGAGTCGTACGGCCGTCCGGCCCGCTCCGGCGAGGACCCCCGGGCTTTCTCGTACCCCCTGTACGCCCTTTACCTTGTGGCCCCTCTGCTCTGGATGCCCCGGCCCTGGGCCCAGGCGGTCTGGTTGGCCACCCTGCTGGCCGCGTTCCTGGTGGGGAGCATGGCCGTGTGGCGGGTGTGGCAACGGCCCGTCCGGGGATGGCAGGCCGGGGCCTTTTTGGTGGGATTGCTCTTCCTGTATCCCGTGACCTGGGCTTTGCTCCTGGGGCAGATGGCGGTGTGGGTCTTCGCCTGGGTGGCCCTCAGCCTGTGGGCCCTGGAACGAGGCAGGGACCGGTGGGCCGGGGGCTTCCTGGCCTTGAGCACGGTGAAGCCTCACC
>WFVP01000287.1 GCA_015491595.1 Anaerolineales bacterium | reverse complement strand
GTGTTCGTCTGGTTGGCCGTGCTGGCCCTGGGGTTGGGCGCCGCGTGGCAGCGAGAGAGGGGGGTGGGGGTGTTCCCGGCGCTGCTGTTCTTCGGTTATGCCGGGGCCGTGGCCTTGGGGTCCAGCTCCGGCGGGCGGTACGCCATGCACAGCCTCTGGCTGCTTCAGCTCTATGCGGGCATCGGTCTGAGCGCGCTTCTTTCCCACCTCCTTTTTGGGGAAAGCGTTCCGCCTGCCACGCTCCAGGCCGAACAAGTCGCGGGCGCCCAAGAACCGGGGTCGCGAGGATGGGATTTGGGCGCGCCCCTGGCCGTGGCCCTGCCCTTCTTCCTGTTCACCCTCCTTCTGGCCCGGTACGCGCTCTCGGTGCGACCGATCTATGTGCAAAAGCCCAAGGAGGCGCTTTGGGCCGAGTGGAACCGGCAACCGGCCCTGGCGGCGGAGCTGACCCCTTATCGGGACGAGCTGGCGACTTTCCTGGACGACGCTCGGGTACGGGTCTTTTACGGACGCCTGCTCTACCCGGCGTTCGCTCCGGACCGGGGCGTCCTGTACTTCGAGTTGGTGGGGCATTTTGGCGTAAAGCGGATCAAGGGGGAAGGCGTTCCCCTGGTTTACCCCCGATGGGTGAAGCGCTTCGCCCTGCCCCTGACGTCGCCGCCGTCCCCCGATGGGGTCGCGCATGGTCAGGATGCCTACGTCATCACCTGTGTGGAAGGCCCTCCGTCTGTGCTCATCACCGTGCCGGCCCAAGGAGCGCCCCAGGTCCTCTTCTCTGCCCTCGTGCAGGAGGGAAAGGGGTGGACATGCCTGGCGCGATGATGTGTCCCATGCCGAAGGGAAAACCCCTCAATCTGGGAGGCGAACCATGACCGTACGTTTTGGTGTGTTGGGTGTAGGTCGCATTGGGCGCATTCATGCTCGCAACCTGGCGACGCAGGTCGAAGGCGCGGAACTGGTGGCCATCGCCGACCCTCGCATGGATGCAGCCCGGGAGGTCGCGGCTCGCTGGCACGTGCCCCACGTGTACGCCGATTACCACGACGTGCTCCGTCACCCCCAGGTGGATGCCGTGGTCATCGCCACCCCCACCGACACCCACGCCCGCATCATCGTTGAAGCGGCGGAGGCGGGTAAGCACATCTTTTGTGAGAAGCCCATCGCCCTGGACCTGGCCGCCATTGACCAGGCCCTGGAGACGGTGGAGCGGGCTGGAGTGAAACTGCAGGTGGGATTCAACCGCCGTTTCGACCCCACCTTCAAGCGGGTGCGGGAGTTGGTGGCCCAGGGCGCGATCGGCACGCCCCATTTGTTGCGCATCACCAGCCGCGACCCCGAACCGCCTCCCTTGGAGTACGTGAAGGTTTCCGGAGGGATTTTCCTGGACATGACCATCCACGACTTCGACATGGCCCGCTACCTGATGGGGGAAGAGGTGGAAGAGGTTTATGCCATGGGCGCGGTGCTGGTGGACCCTGGCATTGGCCAGGTGGGCGACGTGGATACCGCCGTGGTCACCCTGCGCTTTCGCAGCGGCGCGATGGGCGTCATTGACAACAGCCGCAAGGCCGTGTACGGCTATGACCAACGGGTCGAGGTCTTCGGCTCCGGCGGGATGGCGGCAGGGGAAAACCGTACCCCTGATGCCCATGTACTGGCCGACGCGCAGGGCATCCACCGGCCCAAGCCCCTGTACTTCTTCCTCGAGCGGTACATGGATTCCTTCATCGCGGAAATGCAGGCCTTTGTGGCCGCGTTGCAGGAGGACCGGGAGCCTCCCGTAACCGGACTGGACGGGCGCATGGCCGTGGTGCTGGGCCTGGCCGCGTGGCAGTCGTTGCGGGAAGGGCGACCGGTGCGGGTATCCGAGGTGTCGTGAGGATGTTTTAGGCCGGGTGAGGACATCGGTGAGGCGGCCTCGCACCGCTTCACCGATGTCTCTCTTCCCATCGGGCCGGGACGTTCTGGGAGAAAGTCTGCATCCCTTGGGAACGCGCGTCTCCCGTGCGTGGAAAACGCTGTATGATGGGGGAGGCAATGTTCCAAGCCCGCAGTAGGGGACGATGAGCGGAGACCTTCAGGCGATTTTGGGACATCTGGAGGCCCTGGCGGCCTTTCGGGACGTGGTTGAGGCCCTGGAACAAGGCGCGCCGGTGCCCGTGGTGGAGGACCCCCGGGCCTGGGCGTCCAATTTGGCCCTGCCGCGCGCGGTGCGGGTGCCCGTAGCCGCGGCCCTCTACCGCGCCTTTTCCTTTCCGGTGGTGGTTCTGGTGGAGCAGGACGACCAGGCCTGGTTCTGGGCCCAGGAACTGGCTTTGTGGTTGGCCCGGGAGGAACCCGTCCCCGTTTGGGTCTCCGGCGACGACCCGGATGCGCGGACAGCCCGCATTCGCACCCTGACCCATTTGGCCTCCCGGCATTTCGCATCCGAAAAGGCCCCTCTTCTTCTGGTGGCCTCGGTTCCGGGGTTGTGGGAGCCCACGTGGCCCGGCGACGCCTTCCTGCGGGCCATGCGGGTGCTCCGGCCCGGAGGGGAAATCTCCCTGACGCGCCTGGCCCGGCACCTGGAACGGATGGGCTACGAGCCGGTGAGCACGGTGGTCGCCATGGGCCAGTTCGCGCGACGGGGCGGCTTGCTGGACGTCTGGCCGCCCACGTCCCCGCGGCCGGTCCGGGTGGACTTCTTCGGGGACGAAATCGAGCGCCTGCGCCTCTTCGACCCGGAGACCCAACGCACCGTTGCCGACCGGGTGGAACGGGTCTGGCTCCCGCCTTTGCGCCTGGACGATGGACGCCGTCCAGGTAACCTGGTGGATAGCCTTCCCGCCAGTACCCTGGTGCTGGTGGCCGACGCGGACGCCGTCCGGGCCCGCTGGGAGGGGTTGGAAGCCCGGGCGCTGGAGGAGGATGACGAAGCCCGGCTTGAGGCTTTTCCCTGGGAGGCCTTCCTGGAGGCCCTTCCCCGCCCCCGTCTGGCCCTGGGCCCGGTGCGTCAGGGCCCGGCTCCCGAGGGTCTGGCGGCCCACGTGGCTCTGTTACCGCGCTTTGGAGGACGCTTGAAGGCGTGGGTCCATTACCTGCGCGGGGCGTTGCAACGGGGAGCCCGGGTGTGGGTGGCCTCCCGGCAGATGGAGCGCTTGCGGACCTACTGGCAGCAACAGGGCGGACGCGGCGAGGTTCGGTTCCTGGCGCAGCGGGTGGCCGAGGGCTTCGCCTTGCTGGAGGCCCCCCTTTCCCAGGAGGACGCCCACGGCATGGGTCCGGGGGTGTGTCTGTTCACCGACGCGGAGATTTTCGGCTGGGCGCCGCCCCGGCCGGCCCGGTTGGCGCGGCCCCGGGCACGTGCGCCGGAGCAGGCGTACGGCGAGTTCCACATCGGCGATTACGTGGTGCATGTGGACCACGGCATCGGACGGTTTCGGGGTCTGGTCCGCCGCACCCTGGAAGGGGTTCCCCAAGAGTACCTGTTGGTGGAATACGCCGAGGGAGACCAGCTCTACGTGCCCGTGGACCAGGCGGACCGTCTGACCCGGTATGTGGGCCCGGAGGGTTACGAGCCTCCGTTGACCCGTCTGGGGACCGGCCAGTGGCAGCTGGCCAAGGCCAAGGCCCAAAAGGCCGCGGAAGAAACGGCGAAGGAATTGCTGGACCTGTACGCCCGGCGCCAGGTGGCCCGCGGGCACGCCTTTTCCCCGGACACGGAATGGCAACGGGAACTGGAAGCCCTCTTCCCTTACGAGCTCACCGAGGACCAACGCCGGGCCATCGAAGCCGTGAAGCGGGACATGGAACGTCCCCGTCCCATGGACCGCCTCATTTGCGGTGACGCGGGGTTTGGGAAGACTGAGGTGGCGTTACGGGCGGCCTTCAAGGCGGTGATGGACGGAAAGCAGGTGGCCGTGTTGGTGCCTACGACCATTTTGGCCCAACAACACTTTCAGACCTTCCGTCGTCGTTTGGCGCCCTTCCCCGTGGTGGTGGAGATGCTCTCCCGCTTCCGTTCCCCGCACGAGCAGGTCCGCATTTTGAAGGATTTGGCCCGGGGCGCGATTGACATCATCATCGGGACCCACCGCCTGCTCTCCGAGGATGTTCGCTTCAAGGACTTGGGGTTGGTCATCATTGATGAGGAGCATCGTTTCGGGGTGATGCAAAAGGAGCATTTCAAACGTCTGCGAGCCCAGGTGGACGTTCTCAGCCTGAGCGCCACCCCCATTCCCCGTACCCTCTACATGGCCCTCACCGGGGTGCGGGACATCTCCATCATCCGCACGCCGCCCCGGTATCGCAAACCCGTCATCACCCACGTGGGGCCCTACGACCCGAAGCGGGTGCAAAGGGCGATTCGAGAGGAACTGGGGCGGGGCGGTCAGGTGTTCTACGTGCATAACCGGGTGGCGACCATCGAGACCGCGGCCCGTCGCGTGCGGGAACTGGTCCCTGAAGCCCGCATCGAAATTGCTCACGGTCAGATGCCCGAGGACCGCCTGGCCCATATCATGACCCGGTTCGCGGAAGGGGCGTGCGATGTCCTGGTCTGTACCACCATCATCGAATCGGGCCTGGATTACCCCCGGGTGAACACCTTGATTGTGGAACAGGCGGAGCAATTCGGGCTGGCCCAGCTGTACCAGTTACGGGGCCGGGTGGGTCGCGGTCATCAACAGGGGTATGCCTACTTCTTCTGGTCGCCCACCTACACGCCGCCACCGGAAGCCCGGGAACGCCTGCGTCTCCTGGCCGAACACACGGACCTGGGGGCGGGGTTCACCCTGGCCCTGCACGACCTGGAGCTGCGGGGCGCGGGCGACTTGCTGGGGACCCGTCAGCATGGCCATATGGCCGCGGTGGGTTACCATCTGTACACCCAGTTGCTGGCCGAGGCGGTCCAGCGCCTCAAGCAGGCCATGGGTTTGGGCGGGCCCGAAGACCTCCGTCGGGTGCAGCGGTGGACCCGGCCCCCGGTGCGTCTGGACCTTCCCCTGCCTGCTGCCCTGCCTGAGGAGTACATCCCCGACGAAGCCCTGCGGTTGTCCCTCTACCGTCGGCTGGCCATGGCAACGACGGAGAAGGAGGTGGAGGATTTGGCCCGGGAGATGGAGGACCGTTTTGGCCCCCTGCCGGAACCGGTTCGCCGTCTCCTGGACCTGGTGCGCATCAAGGTGCTGGCCGAGGCCGCGGGGGTGCTCTCGGTGGGCGCGACCCGCAAGGAGGTGGTGATTCGCTTCCCCGAACAACGGGAGCGTCCCCTGCCTCCCATGCCCAAGCCCATTGTGACGGGGCGCCATACCTACCGGCTGCCCCGGGACCCCCAAGAGCACTGGGTGCAGCGGGTCATGGAGGTGCTCCGGCAGTGCGCGCGTGGCATGGTATAATTTGGCTCACTCCCGGCCTGAGGCCCGATGCATGACGAAGGACGCGAGCCCAGTCCGCGCTTTGGCGGCGGGCCTACCCGACGAGCAGGCCGCGTTGATTTACCTGCACTACCCGCGCCCCCCTTCCCTGCCCCGACGTCAGGTGCGGTTGCATCGGGAGCGCGGCCTGCGGCAGCCTGTACAGACCGCGCCCGCGGTTCTTTCCCTTCCGCTGGGCGAGGGTTGGGTCGCGGAGGTGCTGGACCCCTGGCTGGCCTCCTGGCCGGCCCTCCTGGAGACGCTGTGGCCGCGCCTGTCGCCCGAGGGGTCCCTCTGGATTCAGGTCCATCCCCGTGATGGGGCTTACCTCAAAGTTCTGGCGGATGCCTTGTTGGGACGTCGATGTTTTCGCAACGAAGTCGTGTGGGTGCACCCGCCCCGTTTCCTGGACCCGCGGCGGTGGCCGGAGACCCATCAGGCGCTTTTGGGATACGTGAAATCCCCGCGTCGGGCGCTGTTTCAGCCGGACGCGGTGGACCGGATTCCCTACATGGCCCCTCGCCTGGTGGGCGAAGCCAAAGCCCGACGCGGGAAACTCCCCACCGATGTCTGGTGGCCCGGCTTGGGAACCTCGGAGGACGAGGCGGCCCGGGGGGAGGGCGACTTCGGGTTCCCGAGCCGCTTCTGGCAGCGCCTCCTCCGGGCCCATACCCGTCCGGGGGACCTGGTTCTGGTTGTCGGCCGGGTGGACCCTCTGGTCAGGGCGGCCCGGGCGTTGGGCCGTCGGTGCCGGGTACTCTCCTTTCCCCGGTGAAGCGCCTGGGGACGCTTCGTTGCTTCCACGGAATCCGACCAGGGAGAAGGAACGATGTCACAACGAGACCTGCGTGTAGCCTTCATCTTCAATCCCACGGCCAACGGCGGGCGGGCGCGGCGGTGGCTGGAGCCGCTGCAGCGCTTCGCCCGGGAGTACGTCACCGAAGGGGCTTGGTGGCTGACGGAGGGCCCCGGACATGCCCGTGACCTGGCCCGGCAGGCCGCGGCGGAGGGTTTCCATCGGGTGGTTGCCTTCGGCGGCGATGGCACCGTGCACGAGGTGGTCAATGGGCTGATGGTCGCGCCGGAGGAACAGCGGCCGGTGTTGGGTATCGTGCCCATTGGCGCGGGAAACGACTTCGCTTATGCCGTGGGGTTTCTCCCGGACCCCCGGGAGGCCCTGCGCCGGAGCCTGGTGGGTACACCGCAACGGGTGGACCTGGGTCACGTGCGGGATGATTTGGGTCGCGAGGCGTATTGGGACAACACCCTGGGCATCGGCTTCGACGCGGTGGTGAACCTGCGCGCCCGGAAGTTGCGCTTCCTCAAGGGGTTCTGGCGCTACCTCGTGGCCGTGCTTCAGACTCTGTGGTTCCATCATCATGCGGTGTCCATGCATCTGGTATGGGATGAGAACCACGAAGAGGAGCGCTCCATCCTGATGCTGGTCCTGTGCAACGGCCCTCGGGAAGGTGGGGCCTTCCTGGTGGCGCCCGAGGCCCGTCCCGACGACCGGGTTTTCCATTACGCTTCCATCCCACAGGTGACCCGGCTGGAGATGCTGTACCTTATTCCCAAGGTCATGCGGGGAACCCATGGGACGGACCGACGGGTGACCATGGGGGCCTTCCGAACCCTGCGTCTTCGGGCCCGGGGGCCGTTGTACATCCACCTGGACGGCGAGGTGTTCGCCGATTTCCAGCAGCCTTCTCGGGAGCTGGACGTGCGCTTGCTTCCCCAGGCCTTGCAGGTGGCCGGCGAACCCTCGGACGGTGCGTAGGGTGGGTTTATTCCTCCTTGATCAGAAACTGGTACAGGCGGGCGTGGAAGGCGTGGGGGGTTTCCAGCATGGGGAAGTGGCCGGCGGTGAAGAGGCGCTCGATTTGGGCGTGCAGGACATGCTGCTTGAGCACGAGCCACTGATTGGGGTTCACGATGAGGTCCTGGGCTCCGTAGATGCCCAGGACGGGCTGGCGGATATCGGGGAGCATGGGCCGCAGGTCCACGGCCTTGAGGGAGGAAATGCTCTGGAAGAAGGCCAGCACCGACGTCTGGGAGAAGTCCCGTAACACGCGCTCGGGCCAGGTGGGGTCGGGGGTAATCCAGGGGCCGAAGACCCGGATGAAGAGCTTGATGAGCCAGGGGGTGTAGCGCACCATCCAGAAGCCCACGGGCGTGCCCATGAGTTTGAGGAACCAGGCCAGGGAGTCCCCGACCAAGGGGCTCCCGATGACCACCACCTTCTCCACCCGCTCGGGTTGCTGGGCCGCCATGGTGAGGGCCACGGTGCCGCCCATGCTATGGCCCACCAGGGGCGCCCGGCGGATGCCCAGGCGGTACATGAAATCCTGCACCAGTTGGACGAAGTCCTTGACCTGATAGGTGCCTTCGTACAGGTCGGATTCGCCAAAGCCCCAGAAATCCAGCGCGTAGGTCCGGAAGTACTCCCCCAAATACTCCATGGTGGCTTCCCAGATACCCCAGGACTCCAGCCACCCATGGAGCAGGATGAGGGGACGTCCCCTGCCGAAGACCTCGTAGTGCAAAATGCCGTATTCTGTGACAAGCGATGGCACCGGTGTTCCCCGTGCGCGAAGGTGCGGGCCGTGTCCCTATGCGTCGCCTTGCGTCATCGTTGGGACGACCGTTGTTGCTCCGTGCTTTCCATCTCGTCGAGATACTCAATAATGCTGTACAACAATTCCAGTAAAACCCGTTTGACGGATTCCTTGTCCGTGGCGACGCACGGGACGACCTTGACATTGGGACCCAGGCGCAGGGCGATGCGCAGGTCTTCCACGTCCCAGGCATCCTCCAGGTCCTGTTTGTTGGCCGCGACCACGTAAGGGGTGGGGGCGAAGGATTTGAAGGTTTCCAGGATGCTCCGGGCTTCGTGGAAGGTTTCGGGCCGGGTGCTGTCCACCATGACGATGAACCCTAACATGCCCTCCGACAGAATCTCCCACATGAAGTCGAACCGCCGCTGCCCCGGCGTGCCGAAGAGGTACAGCACCAGGTTCTCGTCAATGGTGATGCGCCCGAAGTCCATGGCCACGGTGGTGCTTTCTTTGACCTGTCGCTCCGTGTCGGCGGAGAGCTTGCGCTCCGTCGACACCACATCGATTTCGCTCACCGTGCGTATGAACTGCGTCTTCCCTGCGTTAAAGGGGCCGGTGACCACGATTTTTACCGTCTGCATGGGCATCTTCCCTCAGCCATTAGAGTCTGCGAATGCGATCGATGATTTTGTTCAGGAGCGAGAGGCGCTCTTCTTTCGGACGGTCGGAAAAGGCCAGCTTGATTTCGGGGAGGGGTTCGTTTTCCGGACGAACCAGTTCCACCAGACCGGCTTGCAGCAAACCGTAGACGATGCGGCGGATTTCCATGTCCGAGAGCTTCAACGCGCGGGCGATTTTTTCCAGGGTGTTGCGGGGGTTCACGTAGGACAGAACCCGCCACTCTTCCGGGCTGAGGTTGAGGTTTTGCACGTTGGTGCGGGGCTGTTCGACGAACTTCATGGCCACCTTGAGGCTGGGGATTTCTTCTTCCAGACGCTCCCACTCCCGCAGGTGCCGGGAGCCTTCGATGATGAGGTTCTCCAGGCCCAGGCGGACGAAGATTTTGCCCTTGGGAGGCGGGGCGTGGCTGTCGAAGACGAATTCCCCTTCTCGCCAGGTGAACAGGGTGCGGACCACGTCCCGATAGGCGGCTTTGAGGGTGTTGAGGATTTCAATGGGGGTGAAGTACCCCGCGTTGACCAGCATCAGACCCAGTTCCCGGTCGGAGTATCGGGAAGCCCGTTCCTTCAGGGCCCGGTATTGCCGCTCGCTCAGGCGCTTGGCCTGATACAGGATGTCCAGCAGCCCCTTGGGACGGTGGCTCAGGGCCGCGTAGGCCAGCTTCCCTTGCTGGAAGTACAGCTCGGCCTCCTGGCCGTTGGGGCCTCGAATGCGCAGCAGCCCCGATTTGCGGGCCAGATGGATGAGGTTCAGGAGCTGGACGATGGAGAACGTGCGTAGATTGCCTTTCAAGGCCATGGTGCGCGCCTGCCCTGTTCCTATGGTGTTGGGGTCGGGGTGACTG
>WFVP01000286.1 GCA_015491595.1 Anaerolineales bacterium | reverse complement strand
GAGCTGGTGCGCTGGGCCCTACCCGTAAAGGGCACCACGCGCAAGGGGGCCTTGAGCGCGGCGAGGGTGATGTCCCCTTCGTGGAGCAGGGCCTCCCGGGGCAGATGCTGGACCGCGGGCACCAGGCGCCACCAGCGCGCCAGGCGTTGGATGCTTTCCTTCAGCCGGTCCAGGGCCTGGGCCTGCTCGCGGAAGAGCACGTCCCGCACCGCGTCGCGGAACGCGGGGAGGCCCCAGGCCGCGTCCAGGATGTAGGTCGCGTACCGCCGTGCGGCTTCCGCGGCCAGCCGCGGGTGTTCCACGCCGGGCAGTCGGGCCAGCTGGCGTTCCAGTTCGGCCTGCAAGGGGGCCGGGTCGCCCTGGGCCAGGGCCAGGCGCAGCGCGGTTTCCAGCGCGGGCAGGTCGTGCAGGGGGAGCTGGGTGATGGCCTGGGCCAGGTCGCGCCAGCCGCGGCTTTCGGCTTCCTGGAGGAAGGCCTGCTCGGCCCGGGCCAGTTCTTCGCGGAGGGCTTCCCAGGCGCGTTTTTCGTCCAGGCGGTCGGCCACCGCGTTCACCGCGTCCTCAGCCAGGCTCGCGGCGGGTATGCCGGCCGCGGCCAGGCCCTTGAGCAGCCAGGCCAGGGTTCGACGCACGGTGTCGTGGGTTGTGTTCAGACCCATCAGGTCCCCCCTACCTGGATGACCAGGAGGACCGCAGCCACGGTCCAGGCCCTGGGAACGGAAGGGCGCGTGCGGGCGATGGCTCGACCAACGGCGCGCGTTTCCCCCAATTCTACCACCGCTTTGGAAAGGGCACCCGGCGTTTCGCTCAGGGGGCAGGGTTTTTCACTGTTCAACAGAAGGGTGAAGCCATAGGGGCCGCCCCTTTTGCTTAGATCGAACCGGGCTCAGGACCATAAGGAAGAAAGAATTTGGGTGGGGCGGCGAAGCCGCCCCACCCAAATTTCTTTTTCTCCCTGTGGTCCTGAGCCCGAGGAGGCCTGCGCGTCACGTGGCAAATCACCTTGAAAAGACCTGGTTTTATAAGAACGTGCAAAAACCCTGGAAGTTCGGCACAAAGGGCAACCCAGCCATGGGATGATGCAACCCAATGTCCGTTCGCACCATCTCTTTTCCTTGTGCAAATTATGGGGGAGTTTTTGCGAATCTGCACAGGTTTTTTTCGGGCACCGGGCCGCAGAAAACAGCTGACGGCCGTCGGCCGACCGCCGTCGGCGAATTTTGGTCCCGCGCCCGATTCGGGCTACGATACCATTGCCCCACATGATGGGAGAGTTGGTATTACTCTTCGGACGCGCTGAGGAGAGAAGCGTCCACCTGATGGAGGGGGAAACGCACCCGAATGCGGGTGCCCTGACCCGGCTGGCTTTCCAAATCCAAATGTCCCCCCAGAATCTCGGCCCGCTCGCTCATGTTCAGAATGCCGTAATGGCCGGTCAGGCGCAGTTCCTTGAGGGTGTTGGGGTCGAAGCCCAGGCCGTCGTCCTCCACCTCCAACACGGCCATGTCCCCCTCGCTGTGCAACCGCACACGGATGGTCTGGGCATTGGCGTGCTTGATGGCGTTGTTCAGGGCCTCGGCCACCAGGTAGAAGAGGTGACGCTTTTGCTCCAGGTTGAGTCGCTGGAGCACGTCCGGGTCCACGTCCACCTCCAGCTCTCCAGGGAAAATCTGGCGCATCCGGGTGACCAGCTGCTCCAACGCCTCCTCCAGGGAGCCCTGTTCCAGGGCCAGGGGGCGCAGGATGTAAAGCACCTGCCGGATTTCGTTCATGGCCTTATAGGCCCGCCTCTCCAATTCCTTCAACGCCTCCCGGAGGGCTTCGGGGGCCTGTCCCTCCACCACCCGATGCAGGTACTGGGCTTCCATCACCAGGGCCGAAAGGGTCTGGGCCGGCCCGTCGTGGAGGTCGCGCGCCAGGCGCCGACGCACTTCGTCCTCCAGCTGGTAGATGCGCTTACGGGTCTTCAGGAGGGCTTCCCGACACATGCGGTTCTGATGCAGCAGGGCGTACACATCCCCCACCGTCTCCACCAGGGCCCGACGCCCGGCATCAAAGTACCGACGCCCCGGATGCACGAAGAGCAACACCGCCAGCAACCGGTCCGCAATGCGCACCGGAACCCAATAGAAGCTGCGGTAACGCTCCAGATGGATGAGGTTCTGCAGGAAGGGCAGCCTTTCCACATGGGCCCAGCTGACCTCCTCCGCTTCCATGAGCCGTTCCAAGAACACCGCTTCCTCGGCGTCCATGTGCAGCACGAAATAGCGCGGATGGAAGTTCGGGGCCTGCCACCAGGAGATTTCCCACTTCTTGCGTTCCGGGTCCACGGGTTCGAAGAGGTAACAGGCCAGGCGGGTCTCCACACCACGAAATCGGACCAGCACTTGCGCCAGGCGCCGCAGGACTTGCTGGAAGGCCAGATGCTCTTCATGCCGGGGATACGCAGCGTCCTTCATAGATGCTCACCTTGCCCCACAG
>WFVP01000285.1 GCA_015491595.1 Anaerolineales bacterium | reverse complement strand
GTGCTCCTGATGGGCGTCCTGGGCTTCTTTCTGGGTTGGCCCGCGGTGGTGGCCGCCCTCATGGCCGGTGTGCTTCTGGCAGGAGGGTTCAGCCTGCTGCTGGTCGTGTTTTTCCTGGCGGTCCGACGGGCATGGCCCCGGAATGTATATCTGCCCTACGCAGCCTTCCTCATTCTGGGCACATGGTGGGTGCTTTACTTGTGAAGACCCAAGACCCATCAGGCCGCCGCGCGCGGTCTTCACGGAGACGGTCCTGAAGGGACAGCCCTCATCCCTATCCCATACCCGAGGTCGTCCATGGGTCAGTTGCTTCCTTTGCAATATCACCACCTGGGTCAGGTGGCCGATTTGTTGGAAGTCGCCTTCCAGCATGTGATGGACCGGGAGGGAAGGGCCTTCCTCAAGCGCCTGCGCCGTCTCTCCTTCTCCCTTCTCCCGCGCTCTTCCCCTCCGGGATGGATTGAAGAACTGGGGTTGAAAGGATGGGTGTGGCTGGAGGAAGGGCGGGTGGTGGGCCATGCCGCCATCTATCCCGCGCCCCGCAAGGGGGAGTTCATCCTCGTCAACGTGGCCGTGGCACCGGAATACCGTCGCCGGGGCATCGCCACCGCATTGGTCCAAGCCGTCATGGAGGATGTACGGCGACAACAAGGCACCTGTTTGTGGTTGGAGGTGGACGAGGAGAACCAGGCCGCCCGACGTCTCTACCAGACCCTGGGGTTTACCTATACAGGCACCTGGTACCGATGGGGGCTCATGGTGCCCCGGCCTTCGGCTCCCCAACCGCGTCCCCGGCTCCCCCGCATGCCTCTGTACCGGATGACCCGGTCGGTTTGGGAGCAGGTATACCCCTGGCTGCGCGCCTGGTATCCCAAGGACCTGGACTGGCGTTATCCCGTGGGGAATCTGGACCGTCTGCGGCCGGGATGGTGGCCCTGGCTGTACCGTAAGTTCCTGGGTATGCGAACGACGGCCTGGTACGTCGGCCGCTCGAACCGGCCCGCAGCCGCGATGTTCTGGTTCTTCATGCCTCGGGGTGGATGGCAACGCCTTTTCCTGGCCGCGCCCGAGGAGGTCGAAGAAGAGGTGATTGCGGGCCTGGTCCGACCCCTGTACCGGCGTCCTTACGTCTTCCTCCTGGACGCGCCACGCCGGACTCTGGAGGAGGTCCTCCCCCACCTGGGCTTCCAACTGCGCCGACGTCTGGAAGTGTGGCGCTGGCGACCTCCCCAGGGGAGACCTCGAGCCTCACGAGCCTAACGTCAACCTCGTTGAGGTCTCCCGCGGAGAGAAACGCACATGGAATGGACCCTGCACCACGTCCACGCCTGGGACCTCTCCCCCCAGGAGGCGCAGCGGCTGCAGTGGCGCCTTCGGCGCTATGTACGGGAGGCACCGTTGAATTGGGAGGCCCTGCGCACCGTGGCCGGCGTGGATGTGGGCTTCCCCCAACCCGACACCGCCCGGGCCGCGGTGGCCGTGCTGTCCTATCCCGACCTGGAACCGGTGGATTGGGCCGTGGCCGAGATTCCCACGCCTATGGAGTACGTCCCGGGATTGCTCTCCTTCCGGGAACTGCCCGCGGTCTTGAAGGCCCTGGAAGGACTCCGGGTGCGGCCTGATGTCTTCCTGGTAGATGGTCAGGGTATCGCGCATCCCCGGGGCCTGGGCATCGCTGCCCACCTGGGGGTGCTCCTCGACTGGCCCACGATAGGCGTGGCCAAGTCCCTGCTGGTGGGACGTCCCCAAGGTCCCCTGGGGGAAACCCGCGGCAGCACCGTCCCCCTGGTGTATCGGGGTCGGGTGGTGGGCATGGGCGTGCGTACCCGGGAGAAGGTGAAACCGGTCTGGGTGTCCATCGGCCACCGGGTGGACCTGCCCGGTGCGGTGACCCTGGTGTTGCACACCGCGGTCCGCTACCGCCTCCCGGAACCCATCCGGGCCGCGCATCGGCTCTCCAAGGGGATGCGACTGTAGACCAAATGGGTGAAGCCGCGGCTTCGCTTCCACCTTATCCGGATTCCCCCTTTGCTATAATTTGCTCAAACCGTCTACCGGGGCCTTGGACCTGCCCGATGCATGCCACGGCGCTTGGGCGGGAGAAATTCATCCCCAACTTTGCGGCTGAGGGGAAGACATGCATATGAGCCTTTCGACTTTTCCTCCGGAAGACACCTCCCGCCTGGAACAGGCCTACCGCGAAGCCGTGGCCAGGGACTGGGCCTATGTGGAGGCCGGGGGAAGCGACGCGCGCATCCCCCTGGATGAGGTCTACGTCCTGCTCCGGGCCCGGCCCGCACCCTCGCGGGAAGCTCTGGAGCCGCGTCCCGACCTGCCCCCGGCCCCGCCGCGGTGGGCGCACGCAGGCCTGCC
>WFVP01000284.1 GCA_015491595.1 Anaerolineales bacterium | reverse complement strand
GTCCAGGCCGAAGCGGGGCATTTGCAAAATGAGGGATTGGGGTACGGAAACGGGCTTTAAATAGGAAGCCGCGTAGGCCCAGGAGACCACCAGGCGCTTGCGGCGCAGGTCCCGGCCTTTCTTTTCGATGATGGTCATGAGGTCGGCCAGGATTTGGAAGGGGTGGTAGATGTCGCATTGCATGTTGAGGACGGGAACCCGGCTGTGTTGGGCCACGGTGGTGATGTACTTGTTGCCTACGCCCCAATCCACGTGGCGGATGGCGATGCCGTCGAAATAGCGTCCCAGGATTTCGCCGATTTCCTTGGCCGTATCGCCGTGGTGGATTTGGGTGGTGCGGCTTTCGATGAAGGCCGCGTGGCCGCCCAGTTGGGCCATACCGGCTTCGAAGGAGGAGCGGGTGCGGGTGCTGGAGTAGAAGAAGAGCATAGCCAGGGTTTTGTCTCGCAGGTAGGGGTGGGGGATGCCCAGGGCCCGCTTGCGCTTGAGGTCCCAGGCCACATCGAGCACGGTTTCCACTTCTTCCTTGGAGAAGTCCAGGTCGCCGATGAGGTCCCGACCGCGCAGATGGGTTTGCATGGCTCGCCTCCTGGGGGAAAGGTAGGGGTGGTTGGAGGGATTATACCCCAGGGTGAGGAGGATGGGGCTGAGTTGAGTTAGGCGCGTTCATCTCCACCGGCAAAACAATACACCTTCCCAATATTTCCCCCGTCACCCCAATGGCGCACTGCTGGCGGGGTTCCCATATAGCAACTTGAACGCCCTTTTGGGAGAAGTGACGGGCCAGGCTCGCGCAAATCCACTTAGGCAGTTTGCCGTAAAGTATGATGCCGTGAGCCCCTTCTGGAAGGGGTGGGGACAGCACGTCCCCGTAGCCCAGAAAAGGATGCAGGAATCGAGCCATGGCGAGAAACCACCCTTGGGAGAGAGGAAGTACATCCCAGGTCAGGGGCATAGGGCTTTCCTGGCTCGCTTGGGGTACTTGTATCCATCCGAAGTGGACGTCAAACAGGGCTATAGGTTGGAGAGGTCGGGCCGCGGCCACCGCAGCGGCCAACCAAAGGGGCCCACGGCCGTATAAGGCAAAGGGCTGTTGGGGAAGATGGCGGACCAGTCGCTTCAGGTCTTCGGGGTGCCACCACGGAGGGAGTTCGGTTTTGTTCAGGGCGCGGGCCAGTTGGGTTTCCGAGAGCATATCATACGGCGCAGTTTGGCGGTGTAGGGCTTCCAGTTCCTCTTCCGAAATCGCACACAATGTTTCGACCTGCTCAAGTAAGAGATCGAACATGCGTCCGGGATGAGGGTTCTCCCGTTCCAATCCGCTTATGACGCCTTGAAGGTAAGGCTCGGTGGCGATCACTTCATCCTGGGTGCGCTGTCGGCTCTCGAGGATGGCCAGCAGATTAAGCCCACTACGGCGGATTCTGGGCATCCAAAAGTCCAGGTCGCTTGGATCACGGTGAAGTAAAATCCCATGCGTACAGGCATACAGGATGTCCCATTGTTCTCCTTGTGGTCTGCCCCCGATATCCACCAATAAAGGAAGATGACGTCGGCGGATAATTTGGAGCATGTGACGAATGAGCTTTCGGGTGTATTTGTGTTTAGCCGAGAGGCGCAACAAGCGAGTGGTACTGGACGTGCCTTCGTAGAACCAATTTCCCTCGCCATCGGGCGCGGTGCGTAGCAAGAAATGGGCGACCCGACGCTGCCACAACCTGCGTGTGAGCAAATAGGCCAGCACCGACTTCCCACTATGGGGTGGCCCCATGACCACAACGGCGGGGAAAATCGAGGAAAAATCAGGCATGGCGGCTCCAAACCATGTTATACTTTGGCTATCTTCATTTTACCCGACCTTTTCGGAGGAGGATATTGGGGGACGTGCTCGTGGCCTCCATGGGAGGCCAGCCTCAGATTATAACTTTAACCCTGGACTTGCTTTTGGCCCGAGGGTTCTCCCTTCAGGGCGTTTGGGTGGTGTTCCCCGGTGGCCATCCTCGTTATCATCAGGCCTTTCGCCGTCTTGCTGAAGAATTCATCCATTATCCACCTTATGCCCGACTCTTCTTGCGAGTCCAGAGTCTGGGGGATGCCCAAGGTCGTCCCCTTCCGGATTTGTTGGACGACCGTCATCTAACAGCCGCTTGGTATCAGGTCCGCGACCTGGTCCGGAGTCTGAAACGAGGAGAATATCGTCTGCATTTTAGTATCACCGGAGGCCGTCGCGCCCTGGGCCTGATGCTTTATGCTGCGGCCATGACGTACGGCTCGCCCCAGGACAAAGTCTGGCACATCTACACCCCACCGGAATGGCTGGCCCAGGTCAAGGACGGTGCGCGCATGCACCTGCCCCAGGGTACGGTGCGGCTGCTGGAGATTCCCTTCGTCCCGTGGACCGCGTACATTCCCGGTTTGCGAAGCCTGTTGGAGATGTCCCCGGAAGTGTTGCGTCGGTTGATGGGGGAAGGGCTGGATGAGGAAACCCAACGCCGTTGTGCCCGGGTGTGGGCGCGGCTGACCCCTCGCCAGAAAGATGCGCTACGGGCCTTGGCCGCCACGGAAACCCGGGCCGAAGCCGCACAATGGATGGGCGTGAATCTGGACACGCTGGATTCCCATCGTAAGGCCATCCTACAGGCGTGCCGTGCCGTCTGGATGGAGGAAAAGGTGGATTTACGCTTCATACGCCGTGTGTTCCGACAGTGGTTGACCGCAACCAATGGCCTCCCCACGTTATGGGGAGATTTTCGGGAGGAGGTGGGGAGGGAAAGCCCCCATTCTCCACCGTAAAGTCCTATGGGG
>WFVP01000283.1 GCA_015491595.1 Anaerolineales bacterium | reverse complement strand
GTCTGTTCCTGTTGGCCCAGGCGTTCGGCGATCCGCCTCTGGAGGATGCACGGGCCGCGTTGCGTGAGGTGATGTCGGCAACCCTGCCTCTGGCCGAGCAGGTGCGGGTGGTGGAGGACCGCACCTGGTGGTGGGACCTCAAGGGCTATTCCAGCCGGCTGAAGCGGGTGCAACCCATGGGCGGGCTTATGGGGGAAGTGATTCTGGAGGCTCCCCGGCAGGCTTGGGAAACGCTGTTGGTCCCGCTGTTGTGGGGCCAGGTGGTGCATGTGGGAAAGAATGCGGTGAAGGGCCAGGGCTGGTATGAAATAGCACCATGGCAGCACTGAAGAGCTGAGGGCATTGGGTAAGTCCCTTTGTGTTCTTTCGAACAGCCCCAGATACTGGTGATGGAAATCCCTACCTCATTGGGAGGCCCGCGCGAGCCAGGTGGGTTATTGTTGCTTGAGGGTTGCCCCTGCACGAAGTCTGCCCACGGGAGGTTCCTCCATGGGGGTGGTGCCGCATCTGATTCTGGCCGAGCCCGGATTGCACGTCGGAAAACACCAGGGACGGCTGCGGGTGACCCGGGTCAAGAGCGGGGAAAAGGTCCTGGACGCGCCCCTGGTGCATCTGGAGAGCGTGCTCATCATCGGTCGAGGTATCAGCATGAGCAGCAATGCTGTGCACGAGTGCGTGGACCGGGGCATTCCCATTTACTTCGTAAGCGCCGCGGGAAAGCCCTACGGCACCGTGTATAGCAGTCGCATGGTGGGCACGGTGCAAACCCGCCGGCAGCAACTCTACGCCTACGACGACCACCGGGGACGGCACCTGGCTCGGGCCTTTGCCCTGGGAAAGGTGCGGAACCAGATCGCCCTGGTGCGTTACGCGCTGCGCTACAAGGAGGAGCAGGACGCCACCGCGGCCCAGGAGGTCCGGCGCCTCCTGGGAGACCTGCAAGAGGCCCTGGTCCAATTGGAAGAAACCGACGACCAGGACGTCACCCTGGCCCGCCTTCGCCTTCTTTTGCTGAACCTGGAGGGCCGCGCGGCCAATGCCTACTGGCAGGCTTTCGGCCTGCTTCTCAACGACCAACCCTGGCCGGGACGTCGGCACCGAGGGGCCACGGACCCCGTGAACGCGGCCCTGAATTACGGATACGGCATCCTCTACGGCGTGGTGGAACGAGCCTGTCTGCTGGCCGGGCTGGACCCCTACGCCGGCTATCTGCACACCGACCGCCCCGGCAAGCCCAGTTTGGTGCTGGACCTGATTGAGGAATTCCGGCCTGTGGCCGTGGACCGAACGGTGCTGGCTTTCTTCAACCGGGGCCGCACCGTCCGGCAGGACCACCGCGGGCTGTTGGATCGGGCGAGCCGCAAAGTCCTGGCCGAAGCCGTCTTAGAAACCCTGGCCCGGCCCCATCGCTACGGTGATGAACGCTTACGCCTGGAGAGCATCATCCAGCGCCAGGCCCGCAGGGTGGCCACCTACGTGCGCCAGGAGCGGGAAGCGTACCAGCCCTATCGCTTCCGATGGTAAGCCGACCCCATCTCTAGTGAAAGGAGGAGGCCGATGCATCCCGTGACCTTCGGTTTGGGGATGTTCGCTCAGGCCCTGGAAGGGATGATGCATAACTCCCTGACGCCCGAACTGAGCGCTCTGTTGGGCGTGGTCATCCACTTCTTCCTGGCCCAGTGGGGATTGACCTCCAAGGATTTTGAACAGCTGGACCACGTGCTCACCCACATCGACCAGAACCAAATGCTCCACGTGCTCCAGGAGTATAAGCATTCCTTTCTGGATTTCATTCAGGCCGATGCCGCCAGGCGAGAAATGTGGATGGTACAGCTCACCATGTTACTGGCGTTGCAGAACCGCCTTTCCGGTCAGGAAATTTCCCACGGCCAGGCTTCGTATTTGTGGAGCCTGGGGAATCACTTCCGATTCACTAACGAACAAGTCATCCAATTGATTGCTCAGGCCGACCTGCAGGCCAAGTTCCTCACACAATGCATCTTACAGGGAATGGTGGTGGTCATGGACACCCTGAACAACAAGATGAAAGAGGGAGGGCGCTGGTGAACCCACGGGAAGATTACTACCGGGTGCTGGGCGTTTCCCCCCAGGCCGATACCGAGACCATCGAACGGGCGTACCGACGTCTGGCTCGTCGATATCACCCTGATCTGAACCCTTCCCCTGACGCGACCGAGCAGATGGCTCGTATTAACGAGGCGTATCGGGTGCTGCGCCATACCGAAACTCGCGCGCAATATGACCGGCTGCGTCAACTTCTGGCACATCTTCCCGAACCGCAAGCGGGTCCTCCATGGCCTCAAGCACGAGGCCTACAGGACTGGTGGGAGCAGGTAGGAGCCTGGAAAAGGGAAAATCACCCTGAGGTACGTGCCTTGCATCAACTGCGTCAGTACGTCGCTCAACTCTACCGTGCCTGGGGAGGACAGGTGGGCGAGATGCGGGTGCACAACCGATACGAGGGCGACCTCTCGGTCCGACCTCCTGGCCAGCCACCTTTCACCGTGCGCCTTGTGGCTCTGCCTTTGGTCACCCCTCATTGGTTGCATCCTATGATCTTGGCCCCTTCGTTTCCTTTCCAGGTCGTCGTGAGCTCGGGTCGCTTCGCCTTGGAAGTGTATCGCGTATTGGAAACCGATGGGGTCAAGGTCCTTGACCGTGATGCTCTGGAGCAGACCTATTTCCAGGTCTTTGGCAGCCAGCCTTTGTTGGATTGAGGTGTCCCGTGCGTTGTATCGTGGTTTACGATATTCCCGACGACCGGTTGCGTACCAAGGTGGCCGACCTGTGCCTGGATTACGGCCTGGACCGCATTCAGTACAGCGCGTTTTTGGGGGAACGCATGACCCGTAACCTGATGGATGAATTGATGCAGCGCATCCAGCGCGTCCTGCGGGGGCGTCCGGGCAAGGTCCTGCTCTTGCCTTTGCCCGCGAACCTCTGGCGAGAACGACTGGAATATTGGGTGGAAAAGGAGGACTCGTGAGGTGCGCGTAAAAGTGGCCTTATGGTCGCCAGAAGAACTCGAACTCGACCATCTGCCTCTGTTGGAGGATGAAAAGACGGGCGTTTGGTTTCAGGTGACGGACATCAAGCAGTATCTTTACTGTCCGCGGCTGGTGTATTTTGCCTATGTTCAACCCCTTCCCGTCCACAAGCCTGCCAAGGTCGAAGAGGGCCAGGTCTCCCACGAAGAACTCAAGTCCCGGTTGTTGCGTCATTGGCCTCGGGCCCTTCCTCGTGGTCAAGAGGTGCTGTTGGATGTACCCTTGGTGTATGCGCCCTGGCGCCTGACGGGGCGGGTGGATGCTTTGATTCTTCGCGACGATGACACCGCGGTGGTGGTGGATTTCAAACATGCACGCACGGTGCGTCCAGGATGGAAGATGCAGGTGGTGGCTTATGGCATGTTGGTCGAGCAAGTGCTGGGGTACAACGTGCCGGAAGGATACATCTATCTCACCCGCATACGGAAAGCCCAGAAGGTGGTCTTGCGTCCGTCGCTGCGGCGTCGGGTGATGGCCATTCAAGAGGCCATGCGAGCCATGTTGGAACAGGACAGGTGGCCTGAGGGTCCCTCTGGCCGGGGTCCGTGTGTGGCCTGTGAATATCGGCGTTTCTGCAACGACCGTTTCTAAGCCTTTTGAGGGTCGGGGGCGAAAAAGGCAGGGGCATGCTCGTGTCCCCAAGAGTTCTTGAGAAAACGCTCAATTTATGCCCATGATAACTGCAGAAGCTGTCTCTTATACACATC
>WFVP01000282.1 GCA_015491595.1 Anaerolineales bacterium | reverse complement strand
GGATGAGCCGACTTCGGCCCTGGACGTGCTCACCCAGGCCAACATCTACAACGTGCTCAAGAAAATCAAGTGGGAACTCAAGGCCAGCTACATCCTCATCACCCACGACGTGGCCACGGCCAGCGAGCTGGCCGATGACGTGGCCGTCATGTACGCGGGCCAGATTGTCGAGATGTCCGACGCGGAGAATTTCTTCAAAGAGCCCATGCATCCCTATGCCCGCATGCTCATGGCCAGCGTCCCCCGGCTCCATGGTGAGGAGGAATTGGAATTCATCCCCGGGCAGCCGCCCAGCCTGCTGAACCCGCCCTCCGGTTGCCGGTTCGCCGACCGATGTCCGCTGGCCTTCGCCAAGTGCAAGGAAGACCCGCCCATCTTCCGAGTGGGCAACCGGTTCGTCAAGTGCTGGCTCTTTGAGCAAGAAGGTACAGCGGTGCGTTCCATTGAGGATGCCGCGCCTCAACCCGTTGGAGATTGAGGAGGGATACATGACACTCACGGCACCTGCTCCTACCACGACAACCACGTCCGAGGCGCCCTTGCTCTCGGTCCAGAATCTGCGCGTCTGGTACGAATTGCGCAAGTGGGGCTTTGGCCTGGCGGGCTACGTGCGGGCCGTGGACGATGTGAGCTTCGACCTGCACCAGGGCGAGGCCATCGCCATTGTGGGCGAAAGCGGATGCGGGAAGTCCAGCCTCATGCGGGCCATCCTGGGTCTGGTGCGGCCCCGGGAGGGCAAGATTCTCTTCCAGGGACAAGACATCTTTGCCAAGGGGCGGGCTGGCTTGCGCTGGTACCGCATGCAGGTGGGGTACGTACAGCAGGACCCTTACGGCGCGCTGCCGCCCTTCATGTCGGTGCAGCGGATTCTGGAGGAACCCCTCATCCTGGCCGGCGTGAAAGACCGTAAGGCCCGCCTGGAACGGGTGATCCAGGTGCTGGAAGAGGTGAAGATGAGCCCGCCGGAGGACTTTTTGAACAAGTTCCCCCACATGCTCAGCGGCGGGCAGCAACAGCGAGTGGTCATCGCGCGGGCCATCATTCGAGACCCCAAACTCCTGGTGGCGGACGAGCCGGTCTCCATGTTGGATGCCTCGGTGCGGGTGGAAATCCTCAAGTTGCTGCGCCAGATTCAGGAAGAACACAACCTGGCCGTCATCTACATTACGCATGACCTGTCCACGGTGCGTTACTTCTCCGAGCGTATCTTCGTGATGTACGCGGGGAAATTGGTGGAAAAGGCCCCGGTACGGGACATCCTGAACAATCCCAAGCATCCCTATACCCAGGCGCTTCTGGAGGCGATTCCGGAACCCGACGCGGCCAACGCGCATAAGTTGCGAGAAGTGCCCCCTGGTGAGCCCCCCAGCCTGGTGAGGCCTCCCTTGGGGTGCCGTTTCCACCCCCGTTGCCCCTTCGCGATTCAAGGGACGTGTGACCAGGATGTTCCCCCAGAATTCGAAGTCGGGACAGACCATTTGGTGGCTTGCTGGCTCTATGATGAGCGCTATCGCGAACACCTCGAACGGGCCATGGCTTCATCGTAATCTCCATCGAACACAGGATGGTGACTCGAAAGAGATTTCGCTTTCAAATTTGGCACTTGCAAATCGTTGGGACAGTGCTGCTCCTTCAAGGGGCAGTGCTGCCTGCTTTAATGGTCCTGCGCATCATCAAGGTCACCTTCTTCCTCGCCTTTTTGAGTTACGTTTCCACGCTGCTGGGCGGCATGCTCTTTTACATCGGGTACGTCTACCACACCCCCTTCGACTTGATTGAATGAAAGCAAAGCAGGGTGTCCCGACCGGGGTCGTCGCGCCGGGGGAAAGGTGTGCGGGGATGAACCCAATGATGGAATTGTCCAGGCCCCTTTGTGGGCGCTTCTTTGTGGTTTGTGTCCGGTCAGGTATTCAGGGAAGGAAGGGATGGGTGGGGATAAGCCTCATAGCCCGACCGTGCCCCGGGTCGTCCTTCCAAAGCGTTTGCCCTTTGGTATGATGGGGTTATCCCGGAAGAAGGGGATGGAGCCATGACGTTTCGCTTTTCCCTCTACCAGATTTTGGGCGCAGCGGCCGTGTTGCTGTTCATAGGGGCGGCACTGCCGTTTCTCATGATGCTTCGTATTCTGGAGACTTCCTTTTTGCTGAGTTTCCTCAGCTTCGGCGCGACGGTAAGTGGCGCCCTGTTGGGTTACCTGGGCACCATTGCCCTTTACCTCAACCGTCGTGGCCCCCAAGGGCCTTGGTAGTCGGGGGGACAATCCCTTCTCCTTCACCGGCGGTTTTCATTCATCATGACGGTCGAGGAGACCGTTGATTGCGCCTGTGGGTTTGCTTTTGCCGGTCGCGTCAATCTAACATGCCCATCACGAGGAAGGACAATGACCTCGGCATTGCTGGGACAACTGGCGGCGTTGTTGGCTTCGGTGGGGTTCTCTTTAGGCCCCACCTTTTATACGTTGTCGGGCCGGGCCATCGGTTCTCGTCATACCCTGAGGATGCGCCTGCTCCTGAGTACCTTGTTGCTGATGGCTTGGCATGGAGTCAAATTCGGGAGCGGATACCCGGTCCTCACTCCACAGGCCTGGGGAACGCTGTTTTTGTCGGGAGCCATTGGTCTGGCCTTGGCCGATGTCTTCCTTTTTGAAGCCTTTGTGCGCATTGGCCCCCGGTTGTCCATGCTTATTCTGACGCTGGTACCGGTGTTGACCACTGCCGCCGCCTGGGTGATGTACGAGGAACGCCTTTCGCTCTCTCAGCTCGCGGCCATGGTCCTGGTGTTGGGTGGCATCGCCTGGGTGGTGGGGAAAGGACAGCGAGCCGAGGGCCCCTTTACCATGAACCCTCAAGGGTTGATGTTTGCCTTCCTGGCTGCCTTTCTCAGCGCGGTGAGCGCGCTTATGGCGAAGGATGCGTTGATGTTCCAGGAGATGGACCCTATGGCAGCGAATTTGGTGCGTATGTCTGGGGGGATGGCGCCCTTGTGGCTTTGGACGCTGATTCGAGGCCATTGGGTGGATTTGGTGCATCGCCTCCGGGAATCTCCTTGGGTGCTGGGGTACTTGCTGTTGGGTTCCCTCGCCGGCCCGGTAATCGGAATGTCTTTGCAGATGTTCGCCTATCAAACCATTCCCATCGGCCTGGCCACGACGTTGACCTCCCTGCCTCCTATCCTCTTGCTCCCCATCAGTCGTTTCGTCTTTCGGGAGACCTTTACCTGGCACGCGATCGCGGGCACTGTTTTGGCCGTGGCGGGCGTGGCCTGGCTCATGGGCCTATCTGTGTGATGGTCTGAGGTTCGGACAACCGTTGGGATGGAAGGGGAACGCCTGTTCGGAAAGGACACCCAGGGTTTCGCATAGGCCTGCGCAGGCTCTGAAGTGCATTATCTCTTTTTCGCCGACGGTCCCGTGTCCGAATCAGACCGATGCCTTCGAGGAAAATCCCTGCCTGCGTTGAGTTGTCCTAACTCGAATGTCCTGATTTCAGCGATGGCGTGTTGAGGGGGAGGACGATATGCATCGTCCTCTAAGGGCCTTTGGAGCAGGGGCGGAATTCGAAGACCCAGAGATCTCCCCAGGTCTGCCGGCTTCGTGTACAGAAGTGGTCTTGGAGCCAGGACAGACTGGGATGGGGTTTCCCTATGGCCCGGTAGTCTTCGATTTCGCGGGGAAAAATGAGGAACCAAAGGCCCGGGCTTCCTTCGTGGAGGCTCCTTTGGGCCAGGGATTCGAGGGTTATGGGGTCGGGGATGCCCAAACCGCGACGCATCATGGGGGAGAGGGTATCGCTTCCGCTTCCGGGGGGGTCCGGGAGATAGGCTTGAGGCAGGGCCGGAGTGGTGTAGACCATGGGGAGATAGGTCAGCTTGTTCGCGTGCAGGACCAGGTCTCCCGGCGCGCGATGGGCCTGGAGCCAGGCGCCCAGGGCCTCATAGGGCGCGTAGGGAAATCCCTGATACGTCCAATGGACCCGGAATCCTAACAGGAAACCGAAAAGGGTGAGGGCCAACAGCCCACCGCGTACAACTCTCGGGACCTGGGGATGGACCAGGACCCAGGCCATCCAGAATAGGTAGAGCATGCCTACGGGAAGGAGAAGGCGCACCAGGTAAACGGGGAGCCATTGCGAGACGAGGAACATGAAGGCCCAGGGGGTGAGGAAGGCCAGGCCCAGTTGTGAGAGACGTGCGCCGTCCTGAGCTCGATATCGCCAGGTGGTATGGAGGCCCGTGGCGGTGAGGACCAGCGCGATGAACAGTGCGACCATCGCGGACCATCCCAGCATGGGGACGTGGCTGGCAAAGGCCACCAGGGTGTTCACCCCTTCTTTCAGTCCAGGGCGGGGTATCCAGTAGGCCCGTTGGACGTGGCCGACCTGTATCCTGAGTACCCAGGCCCAGGGAAGGTACAGGAGCCCGACGGACAAAGCGGCCGCAAGGAAGGGCTTGGCTCGACCTTTTCGCCAGGCCCACCATCCACCAGCCAGGGACCAGGGGACCAGATAGAGCACGGCGGCGTTGTGGGTGTAAAGGAGAAGAGTCGCGCTCCATGCCGCGGCGAACCACAGGAGAGGGCGGTTCCGTTCCAGGGCCCAGTCGAAAAACAAGAGGGTGCTGAGGGCGGCGAGGGCCAGCAGGCTGTACATTCGGGCTTCCTGGGCGTAGTGCACCTGGAAGGGCGAAAGGGCCAGCAGCCATCCGGCGAGCCTCGCGGCCCGCGGGGGAAGCCACCGATGGACCAGTTGCCAAGCGGCCCACCAGGCGGCCAAGCTCAAAAGAACGGCCATGAGGCGCACCGAGGCGACACTGTCTCCGAAGACCCTTATCCAGGCGCTTTGGAGCAGGTAGAAGAGCGGGGTGTGATGTTCCCCGCGGTGGCCCTGAATCAGCGCGCGCCACGTCGCGGTGGCGATACCCTCCCATCCCCGGCGGGCCAGGAGCACGCCGAAAGCCTCGTCGTACCAGAGGGGACGGAAGTCCAGGAAGGCCAGACGCAACCCGACCGCGACGAGGAAGGGGCCGAGCCAGGGGGCGCGGGACGGAAGACGTATCCGGAACAGGGAACGCAACACGGCCGATCTCACCGAAGAAGTTTCACGACTTCAAGTGTACTCCAACTGTCCGGGGAAGGCCCCGGGGTTGTGGAGCGCTTCGGGGGGAACAGAACAGAAAACATGTTGAGGTTCGGACAGAAGTTGGGAAAGAAGGTGGTGGTGCCTGCCCGGCCAGGCATGTACTTTCGAAGGAAACCCCCTTCTGTGTAGGGCTGTCCCAACTCCTGTCCTGACCTCAGAAACATGCCGTTGCGCTCTGGGCAATTTGAAGTAAGATTTGAACACCTGGACTTTCGCGTGAGGTACCGGTCATGTCGCTTTTCGCCCTGCCCCGCCTTCGTCTGGCCCATCTACCCACCCCGGTGGAGCCTCTCCCCCGTCTGACCGCCGCCCTGCGCGGGGGCCTGGAGCTGTGGGTCAAACGGGATGACCAGACGGGCCTGGCCTTTGGCGGCAACAAGACCCGCAAGCTGGAGTATTTGATGGCCGATGCCCAGGCCCAT
>WFVP01000281.1 GCA_015491595.1 Anaerolineales bacterium | reverse complement strand
CTGATAAAGACGTGGCTGAGGAAGGGATAAAGGACGGACCGGCTTCGCCACGCCACCACCCCCAACCACAGTCCGCCCAACAGGGTGGAATAGGTCTCCAGGGCCGGCTTCCCCAGATGAAGCAGGGCGAAGGGCACTGTCTGCAACAGCAACGCCGGTCCCGGACCAAAGGCGCGCGCGTAGGCGAACAACAAGAAGCCGCGAAACACGAACTCCCAACCCACCAAATCCACCAGGTTGCTCCATAGAACGGACCAGGAAAACCCGCCGCCGTAATAGGCCCGCAGCGCAGGGTCCAAACCCAGACTCCACGAAAGGACCCCTGTGGCCACCAAGCAGGTCAAGGCCGTGAGGGCGAGGCCCACTCGCCATCGCCCCAGGGTCAGCCCGTAATCGCCCAGAGGACGCCGCAATACCCCCACGATGACGCCCACCGGGACCAAAAAGTACAACACCAGATGTTCCCAGGCCTCTTGGCCCAACCCCAGAACGTTGTACCCATCCACCAACATGGCCCCCGTGCTGGTCAGGGTCACCCACAGCACTTCCCGGGGGAACACCGGCGGCGGCTCCGGGGACCAGAAGCCCCGCCAGAAACGCGCCATCCAAGAAGCGCGTGCTCCATGGGACCCGGGCCTGTGCGTCTTCATGGCCAGCGGGGGAACTGGTCGAACCGAGGAGGACGCTTTTCCAGAAAGGCTCGACGCCCTTCCTCGGCTTCGTCGGTCATGTAGGCCAGGCGAGTGGCTTCCCCGGCGAAGAGTTGTTGCCCCACCAGGCCATCGTCAATGAGGTTGAAGGCGTATTTGAGGAAGCGGATGCTCATGGGACTTTTGCTGTTGATGATTTGGGCCCACTCGAAGGCCACCACCTCCAGGTCCTCGTGGGGCACCACGGCGTTGACCATGCCCATCTGATACGCTTCTTCCGCGGTGTACACCTTCTCCAGGAAGAAGACCTCCCGGGCCCGCTTTTGACCGATGTGCCGGGCCAGGTAGGCCGAACCATAGCCCGCGTCGAAACTGGCCACGCGCGCGTCGGCCTGCTGGAAGCGGGCGTGCTCCTTGCTGGCGATGGTCAGGTCGCACACCACGTGCAGGCTGTGCCCGCCGCCCACGGCCCAGCCTGGGACCACGGCAATGACCACTTTGGGCATGAAGCGAATCATCCGCTGGAGTTCCAGCACGTGCAGTCGGGGGAGTTCGTAACCGCCTGCATACCCGCCCTTGGTGCGCACCCGCTGGTCGCCCCCCGCGGAGAAGGCCCAGCCGCCGTCCTTGGGGGAAGGTCCTTCCCCGGTGAGCAGGATGGTGCCGATGGAAGTGTCCAGCCACGCGTCCCGAAAGGCCTCAATCATTTCGTCAATGGTCTCCGGACGGAAGGCGTTCCGCACCTCAGGGCGATTGAAGGCGATGCGGGCCACCCCCTGAGCCTTGTAATACGTGATGTCCCGATAGTCCTTGACCTTCTGCCAGTCCGCCGCCTTGCGGATGTACTTCCAGGTATCGGGCATGACCGCGCCTCCTCGCATGTCCTGGGAAATTCGGTTTCGTGCCGGAATTATACTCCCGCCGTAAAGGTGCTATAATTCGCGTTGTTTCACGAGCCAATCCTGGGCATGGCAGGAGGAGGTCAGCGTGCAAACGTGGGATATGGTCCTCAACATCGCCGGTTTCCTGTTCCCCTTCTGGCCGGTGTTTCTGTTCAGTGCCTTGGTGAGGAAGCGTCGGGGCCTCCAGTGGGGGCAGGCTCTGGTCGCGTGGGGCGTGCTGGCCCTGGCGCGCGGTTTGCTCCTTTTCCACGCCGAGGCCCAGAACACCATGCAGGAGTTGGCCCAGTTGTACCTGCCCGACCCGTGGAACACCCTACTGTTCCTGCTCGCAGGCGTCGTCCTGGGGAGCGGCTGGGTGCTCACCCGTTACCGTCCCTGGCTGGCCTGGTACTGGCAGCGCAAGGTGTACGGCATGTCCCAGGAAGACCTGTTGAAACTCTCCCCCCGGCAATTCGAGGAACTGGTGGCTGCCCTGTTCCGGGCCTTCGGCTACAAAGTGCGCTTGAAGGGAAGGCAGGGCGACCATGGGGTGGATTTGCTGGTCCTGGCGCCCGACGGCCGCAAGGCCGTGGTCCAGTGCAAACGCTGGCGCAAGCCTGTGGGGGAGCCCGTGGTGCGGGACCTCTACGGGACCATGTACCACGAGAAGGCGGACCGGGCTTTCCTGTTCGCGGTAGGTGGGTTCACCGACCAGGCCCGAGAATGGGCCCAAGGAAAGCCCATCTCCCTTTACGACGGCGCCGACCTGCTCCGCCTCTGGCGGCAGGCCCAGCGTGCCCGCCAACGCCGGCGTCGTCGCTCCGTCACCACCAGGCACTAGGTCTGTATGGATCCGAGACCCTTTTCGATTGAACCGGGCTCAGGGTCACACAAATTTTCTTTCCTCCCTGCGGTCCTGAGCCCGATGAGACCTGCGCGTCACGTGACAATCACCTTCTCGGCAACTTGACCTCTGCAGGTCTCAGGTATAATAGGGCCGACCGGAGGACG
>WFVP01000280.1 GCA_015491595.1 Anaerolineales bacterium | reverse complement strand
GTGCTTGGTGTATCCCAGAACTCGACTCCTGAAACCACCACGCCTCCCCCACGCCCCTGGTGGTACGACTGGCTTTGGCGAGGGAAACCCGCGGAAGCCTTCTGGACCCTGGCCGCGGTGCTCTCCATGGGGCTCAACATTCTCCTGATTGTGGCTCTGTTCCTCCTGGCCCGGTACGCCTTCACCCTCAAACAAGCGGTGGAAGACCAGCTTTTAGGGGGTTTGGCGGCCAACTTCGCGGCCATGGATGAAGCCGTCATCCGCACCACGGTGGTGGTCGAGGACACCATTCCCGTGCAGTTCGATTTACCCGTGGCCTTCGACCTGCCCATTGAAACCGAAACCGAGGTAGTGCTCACCGAGAACGTGTACATTCAAGGAGCCATGGTGGAATACCTGGCCACGGGAGGACTGGTCATCCGCAACGCGCCCGCTAACATCGTGCTTCCCGCGGGCCAGAGCCTGCCCGTTCGCCTGAACATGGTCGTCCCTGTAAGGGTCACCATCCCGGTGGATACCCGCATCCCTATTCGCCTTCAGGTGCCGGTGGCCATCCCCCTCAAAGACACCGAATTGCATCAACCTTTCGTGGGCTTGCAAGAGGTCATCCGGCCGTATCAAGAATTGCTGGCCGGCCTGCCCGATTCCTGGGAAGAAGTGTGGTGCGGTTCGGAAGGAAAGGGGATGCTTTGTGGGTTCTACCGGTTCTTCACCGAGAAATGACCCCCTGGGATTCGAAGGCTCCAAATCAAGAGCCGAAAATCTCCCGATAGGCCCGGTCCAGTTCCTGGTCGTCCAGGTGGGCGTAGCGCTGGGTGACCTGGATGTTCTGATGGCGGGCCAGGCGCTGGGCCAGCTTCAAATTCCCTCCCGAACCCTTAAGGACGCGAGTCACAAAGTAGTGGCGGAAATCGTGAGGGGTGATGCGGCCCACCATGTCGGGGCCCAAAGCCTCCCATACCCGTCGACGCACGATGTTCCGGCCGGTGACGGTGGAAATGGGCAGCACCCGGTCCCCGGCTCGCTTGTCATGGCGGGCGAAAAGGGGCAGGGCCTTCAGGGCTTTATGGCTGCGAGCGTCCAGGGGCTGACGTTCTTGGAGGTACTCCCGTAGCAGGGCCAGAGCCTTGGAGGAAAAGCGCACCACATCCTGACGGTCGCCCTTGCCGATGATGACCGCATGGCCGGTGTTCCAATCCAGGTCCCCGCGGCGCAACTGGCAGGCTTCGTGGACCCGCAGACCCGTATGGGCCAGGGTCCAGAGGAAGGCCCGATCCCGCAAGTTCTGCAGGTGTTCCCGACGGTTCTTGGCTGGTTTATGGCCCAGGGCATCCACGTAGGCCAGGACCTCCTCAATGGCCTCGTAGGGAAATTGGGGCAAGCGTCGTCCTGGACGCCGGGCGTGCTGACGGATGAGCAGGCGCACCCGGGCCAGATTCAGGGGACGCTCCCATCGAGCCACCACGTATTCATAGAACTGGGCCATGGCCGTGAGGTAGAGCCGCTCCGTGCTGGGCGCCTGTTGTTTCAAGGCTCGCAGGAAGTCGAGCACCATGTCTTCGGAAAGGGCAGAGAGGGGCGCGGATTCGACATCCACACCCCTCTCCTTCAACGCCCACAAGAAGGCCTGAAGGGCATTGCGATACGTTCGGGCGGTGTTGGGACTCCGAGAGAGACGGACCGCGTCCAGGTAAGCGGCCACGGCCTGGGCAATGGACAAAGACGCTTCGGGAGAAGAAGCCATACCCTACCGTTTCCCTCAATTCGTATCGGAAGAGGATTCCTTCTTCGTCGAGCCCACTTTGGCCGTCTCTTGGCTGCCTTTACCGTTGCTCTTGCTGGCGCTATTGGTCGCGCGGTTATCCGTCACGTAGAACCCGCTTCCCTTGAAGATAATCGCCGGAGGACGCAGCACCCGCTCCACGTTGGTGTGCCCGTTGGGACACACCACATCCCGAATCTCCTCATGGAACGAGAACCAACGCTCGAACTCAACGCCGCAATCCGCGCAACGAAAACTGTAGTTGGGCATGGTGAATCCTCCTGGAGCCGGGGCTGGAAAAGACGCGGGCCCACCTGGGTGGGCCCGCCCTTGGGGCATCAGTTTCTTATTATACCGTGCCCCTCCTTACTTGGATTCGGCCTTCTTGCCCCGCAGGAGGCGCCCCTTCTTCTTGCCGTTGGTGGTGATGGCGATGGTCTTGGGGCGAACCTCCTCGGCCTTGGGCAGGGTCAGGGTGAGTACGCCGTTCTCAAAGACGGCCTCGGCCTCGTCAGCCTCCACGGGCACCGGCAACTGGATGGTGCGGCTGAAGGCCCCCACCCGACGCTCGCGGATGTAGTACGTGGCGTCCTCCTCGACGACCTCGTCCTCCAGGCGACCGCGAATGGTGAGCAGGTCACCGGAGACGCGGATTTCCACCTTGTCGGGGTCCACGCCAGGCAGGGCCAGCTTCACCACCACCGCATCGTCGGTCTCGTACATGTCCATGGCCGGCGCCCAGGTCCACTCACGACGTTCCACCTGGAAGAAGGGCCGGGCGAACTCCCGGAACAGTTCGTCCACCGTGCGCTCCAGCCAGGTCAACTCCCGGAAAGGATCCCATCGCATCAGCGTCATGGCCCCACCTCCTCATACCGGGATTTGGGAAACGTCCTGCTACCCAATCCTCGTTTTCTACTTATCCTGCTGAAGTCAGAAGGCGGTTAATGAAGGGTTAGCGTTCTGTTAACTCCTGTGGTGGGAGCCGATGATAGACCCAAAGAAGCGTCAGCGCGGTCAAAAAGCCCAGCGCCGCCATACCCTGCCGAGATGCCGCGGGATCCGGGCGCCATTCCTGTACCCAGGCCAGCAGGATGAAAAAGCTCACCCCTCCCGCGGCCAGGGCAAAACGATGCCGTGGTCCCCAGCCGCCGCGCCGTCCCCAGGCCCGCATCTGAACCAAGGCCCCCACTGCCAGCGCCACCACCAGAAAGACCACCATCCACGCCGGCACGCGCCACAAAGGGAAACCCCAAGAAATGAGGAAAAACAGTCCCGAAACGCCCAGCGCCCAAAGGCTGAGTTTCCAGGGGGGTGGGGCCTGCCGTACGACGTCTTTATCAACTTGCCCCCTTTCATGCACCGCCTGGCGTCGGGCCAGAAACAACAGAAAGACCACCACAGCGAAGGTGCCTATCACCTGGAGACCGGAAGCCCGGTAGCTCGAATCGCCTACCCATCCCAGAGCGAGCCGCAGGAGGTACAGCCCACCTACAAGCCACCACCCCTGACGGCCTAACCAGGGCTGCGCCTGGGACCAACTTCGCCCCTGCTGAACCAGGGTCACCGGCACGGCGATGCTAAAGACGGCATGGTACAGGGTGAGATGAAGGGCCCAAAGGACGTTTACCCCCATCCATCGCCCATAATGCATCAGTTCAGGCCGCCGCAACCAAGCAGGGTCGAAGAAGCTGCGCACCAACAGGCCTTCTTCCATGACGCCATGGACCGCCCCTAACAGCAGAAGCGTTCCATACCCACCCTTCCATCGGAGGGTTACCTCGCGAGCCAGGAGAGCCGCGCTGCCGTACAACATCACCAGGGGGACCACAGCCCAGGGCTGGCGCAGCAGTTCGGCCGGGGGATTCACACCGGGCAGGACTTCGGCCAGGAAAGGAGCCACCAGGAACAGCGTCACCGCGCCTGGCCGGACGCGAAGCCACTTCTTCCTCACCCTCACCGCTCCGGGAGCCTCTCGACCGCCTTATCCTGTACCGACCAGAGGACGCCCGCCCTCCTGGAGGCGCTCGCCCGCCAGCTGACCACATCCTGCCTGGATGTCGATTCCCCGACGCACGCGCACCGTACAGGGAATGCCGTGCTCCTCAAGATAGGCGGCAAAGGCCTCCAGACGCGTCCGGGGGCTGGGCTGTCCGGCATACCCGGGTACTGGATTGAGGGGAATCAGGTTCACATGGGCCAGCAAGCCGAATTCCTTAATCCATCGCACCAGTTTCTCGGCCTGTTCCAGGCCGTCGTTGACGTCCCGAATCATGGTCCATTCGAAGGTAATGCGCCGTTTGGTGCGCTGGAAATATTCCTGGCAGGCCGCGAACAGTTCTCGAAGCGGGTAGCGTCGGGCGACCGGGATGAGAGCCGTACGCAGGTCATCGTCCGCAGCGTGCAGAGAAACGGCCAGGTTGTACTGCTTGCCCTCGCGCGCCAATTGCCGGATGCGAGGCACCAGACCCACGGTTGAAAGGGTGATGCGCCGGGCACCCAAACGGAAACCCTGGGGATGGTTGAGGATGCCCAGGGCCTGCATGGTGGCCTCATAGTTGTGCAGGGGTTCTCCCATTCCCATAAGCACGATGTTCGTCACCCGGTCCCCTGTTTCCCGCAACCTGCGGGCATAGTAGAGCACCTGCTCCACGATTTCACCGGGGCTTAGATTGCGCAACAGGCCCAACTTACCCGTCGCGCAGAAAACACACCCCATGGCGCATCCCGCCTGGGTGGAAATGCACAGGGTGCGACGCCGCACATAACGCATACGCACCGTTTCCACCGCAGAACCATCGGGAAGGTGAAAGAGGGTTTTCTCCGTCTCACCGTCTCGAGAGTGGCGAACCTTCACCGGGGTCAGATGCGAAAACACAAAGGCTTCGTCCAGACGCCGTCGCAGGGCCTTGGGAAGATGGGAGAACTGTTCCGGGTGACTCCACAGGTGCCGGTACAGGCCCTCCCAGATTTGAAGGGCCCGGTAACGGGGCTCCCCCTGGGTCTCGACCCAACGTTCCCAATCCTCCAGGGTCAAGTCGTAAACCAATGGCCGTTCCGTCATATGCTCTGTTCCCTCCCGGGATATCTTACCGTATCCAAGGGTGTCTGGTGCATACCCGTATTCGATATCCTGAGGTTTGGACGAAGGTTGGACAGCAAGGGTGGTGACCTCTTCTCAGAAAAAAGGACACCAGCGTTTCGCGCAGGCCTGACCAGTCCATGGACCGCAGGAAAGAAGTAGATAAGTTACGCCCCTCCCGTGGGCAACCCTGGGTCGCTCTTCTTCCCGCCGATGCGTCGGCCCACTTCCTCGATGTACGTCAGCGTCTGATGGTAGAAGTACTTGCGGAACAGGTGCGCGTAATGGCCGCCCCGGGCCATCAAAGCCGCATGGTCTCCTTCTTCAATGATGCGCCCCTTCTCCAACACCAGGATGCGGTCGGCGGAAACCACGGTGAACAGACGATGGGCAATAAGGATGCTGGTGCTGCCCCGAAGCAGATGTCCCAGCGCCTCTTGAATCTGCCGTTCGGTGAAGGGGTCAATGCTGGCCGTGGCTTCGTCCAAGAGGAAGATGGAAGGACGCTGGAGCAAGACCCGCAACAAGGCGACCAACTGCCGCTGTCCCATAGAAAGCCGGCTTCCTCGTTCCCCGACTTCGGTGTACAGCCCGTCGGGCAGGTTCTCCATCCAACGTCCGTTGTCGATGCTCCGGGCCAGGGCCAGCACTTCCTCCTCCGTCGCGTCCCGGCGCGCGTAACGGATGTTGTCCAGCACCGTGCCGGAAAACAGGAACGGCCGCTGAGGAACATAGCCCAGATGGCGGCGGTACGCCTTGAGGTCCACCCGTCGCAGGTCGTATTCGTCCACGTAGATGCGGCCTTTCTGGAACTCATACAGTCGGGCTACCAGGCGCACCAGGGAGGTCTTGCCCGCGCCCGTATGGCCCACCAGGGCCACGGACTCCCGGGGACGGATGGTCAGGGAGAAGTCCCGGAACACGGGTTCCGCATCGTCCTCGTAGGCGAAGGTGACCCGGTCGAACCGGATGGCCCCTCGCAGCGCGTCCACCGGTTCCTGGGCTTCCTGCTTCACCTTGGGCTCCACGTCCATCAGGGAGAACACCCGTTCCGCTGCGGCCAGGCCGGCCTGGACCTGGGGCCAGAAGGCCGCCAGGTTCACCACCGGGAACCAGAAGCGCTCCAGGGCCATAAGGAAGAGCATCCACTGACCGGGAGTGAGCAAATCCCGGTAGACCCCCCACCCACCGGCGAGGAGCAGGCCTGCACTGGCCAGGCCGATGAGCAGGTTGAGAATAGGGAAGGCCGCGGAGAGCACGAACCCCCGCACCAGGTTCACCTTGTAGGAGGAGCGATTGGCCTCGTCGAACTCCTGGTAAATGGCGTCCTCCTGGCGGAAGTTCTTGGCCACCCCGATGCCCGCGATGGTCTCCTTGATGGTGGCGTTCACCGTGGCCAGGGCTCGCAGTCCCGCCAGGGTGACTTTTCGGGCCCACTGGCGCAGCGCGTGGGCCGCGACCACCATAATGGCGGCGAAGAGCAGGGTAAGCAGGGTGAACCGCCAGTCCACCATGAGGAGCACGATGAGCAGGATAATGGCGAACAGGAACTGGGT
>WFVP01000279.1 GCA_015491595.1 Anaerolineales bacterium | reverse complement strand
GTCGCCTGCGCTACGGGGATGGGATGCAGGTCTGGGGCTTCACCGTGGTCCCCGCGGGGCGTGATCAGTCCGGCGGGGCCATCGGTCGCGCCTGGGTGCGGCTGGCCGACGCCGCAGGCAACGCCACCTACTTGCCCGTCTCCGAGACCGATGACACGCGCCACACGGAGATTGTGGTGCACAACGGCAAGGCCTACGTGGCATACTTCCACGTCACGCAGCCTCCCACCACCGTCATCCGCCGCTACGACCTGCCCGACGAGCAGGTGGTGCCGCCCTTGTACGTCTTCTACGTGAATCACACGCACCTGGCCGGCGACTGGTGGCCTTACACGGACAACACTATGACGGTCATCAGTCCCACCGTGGCCACCCACTTCAGCGACACCATCCGGGGCATCGCGCGGGTGCTGGACCGCTACGGCGCCCGCGCTTCGTGGGAGGTGGTCTACGGCGCGGCGCAGGGGCTGTGCGCGTACGAGGGGGAGAACCACGTCTTCCGCCGCCTGCTGCAGGCGGGCCACGAGGTGGGGCTGCACGTCCACAGCCACGCCCACTACGACCGCGACTATCAGGCGCTGCACGACGCCTGCGGCCTGGACCCCACCGTCACCTCAGGGCTGATCGTGGGCACGGCGAACCTCCCGGACGCCGAGGCCCACGCTCGGGTGGCGGCGGCCATCCGGACCAACCAGAACCTCGGGGTGCAGGTGGGAACCATCAACATGGGTCGTAATGCCTTCATGGAGCGCTGCGACGGGCAAATCGGCGAGGGGAACGACATGTGGCCGGCGACGGGCAACCTGATGTTCCCCTGGCGCCCTGATTTGGAAACCCCTAACGTGTGCGCCGATGACCCCAACGGTAGCTTCGTTCTGGTGGATCAAGTGGACATGGCGAGCTGGACGCCGCCCCCCGGCAACCCGCAGGCGGACCTCCTGACCCAGACGGACTTCGACCGGCTGCGCGACCTGTTCGACGCGGCCCTGAGCTACATGGAGGAGAACCGGCCGGACCGCGTGGCGGCCTGGGGGTTCACCACCCATCCCCACGAGTTCATGCCCGGTTCGCGGGGGGAGAGCCCACCCGACGACGAGACGCTGGCGCTGTGGGATGCCTTCTGGGCCTACGTGGCCCAACAGGCTGCCGCGGGACGGGTGGTCTTCGTCACGGCGGGGGAGGTTGCGGAGAGAGCGTTTCCGTGAGGAGTCAACTATAAGCCTCAGGAAGGAGCATCCTCCTGAGGGGGAAGGTCCTGGAAATGGCGGCCCGTGGTGAGCAAAGTGTAGAGCATAATCAAAGCTTTGCGGGCCAAAATGACGAAGGTTTCGCGGACCCGACGACCCTGGGCGCGGTAGTGATGGAAGGCCACCTGGAAGCGCCGGGTGTGGCGCTTGAGCGAGACCGCCATGAGATAAAGCAGATGGCGCAAGGCAGGATGGCCCCGTTTGGAAAGACAGCGCCGGCCTTGGTAGCGGCCGGAGGCATACACGGTCACGTCCAGGCCAGCAAAGGCCACCAGGGCTTTGGCGGAGGGGAAGCGGTGGATGTCACCCACCAGGGCCAGGAAGCGGGCGGCCATCAGGGGGCCAATGCCGGGGATGGCCCGGAGCAGGGCCATGGCGTCCGAGGCGGCCTGCGAAACGGCCTCGATGAGCAGGGTGCGCACGTGATCCAGGCGCGTCTCCAGGTCCTGCCACAGGTCCAACAATTCCTGGAGCACCCGAGCACGCACTGGGTCGTGCAGGCCAAAGGATTCACGGGCCAGCTTTTGCAGGGCGGCCAGATCCAGGCGATGCCCCTTGGGCAGGCAGGCGGCCAACTCCTCCAGGGAGGCCTGGGCAATGGCCGCTGCGGAAGGGAAGTGGCGCAGGAGGGTGCGCAGAGCCTTGGAAAAACGGGCCTGCTGGCGTTCCAGTTCCGGGAAGAGGAAATGGAGGTGTTGGCGCACCTGGTTTTGCAGGGCGGAGACTTCTTTGACAAGCCGCGCTTCCAGGCGGACCAGGGCCTGGTAGTCAGGGGTGTCATCGGGCTGGCGGGCTGGCGGGAGGGCCTGCGTGGTGACTTGCTGGCGCAGGAAATGGGCCAGGGTGCGGGCATCGAGGCGGTCGGTTTTGGCGCGTCGGCGAGTGCGACTGCGGGCGAAGTCCCGCACCTGCGCCGGGGAGAGGCGGTGGAGGGTAAAGGCTGGCTGCGTCAAACGGCTCAGATGGGTCTCCAGCAGGGCCGAGTAGGGGCCGGAGGCCTCCAGGCCCACCCACCAGCGGTCGGCCGAGAGGGCCTGCCAGGCCTGGAGGAACTGCTGCCAGCCCTCCTGAGTGTAGGGAAAGTCGGCCACCTGCTCGCTCAGGATGTGGCCCTCCAGGGCGTCTACCCGCAGAAAGGCAACGGTGAAGGCATCTTTGGCGATGTCAATGCCCACAAATCCGTAAACGGTCATGGCGCACCTCCTGATCCGCTTGAACGGGGTTGGCCTTCAAGGGCTGGGGGAGGAGGTCAGGGGCAGAAGGGCTCAGGCCTCCGCCACTCAACCTCCTGCGTCATAGGGGCTCTCAGGCCCAAGCAACTCATGGGAGGTACGAGGAGGCCGGGGAAAAACTCCTCGTGGGGCTTGAACGCCCATTTACATGAGGTCCCTCTGGCCTCCTCCCCCAACTCTTGAATTTTACCACGTAACCTTATAGGAGGATCCACGTGGGAAAACGAGGGGTGCGAAGCTGTTTCTGGCAGGCGCTGCGTTTGCGCAGGTGTGTTGTGACCACGGCCGTTCTGTTTCTCTTGGTGTTCGCGTTCGGCGGGCTGTGCATGGCTTCTGCTCCTGTCCAGGGGGCGGAGCCGACGGGCTGGCAGCCGCTGCCCAGCC
>WFVP01000278.1 GCA_015491595.1 Anaerolineales bacterium | reverse complement strand
TTGTAGAAGTACTGGGGGGTCTGGACGAAGGCCACGTTGGGGTCGCGGAAGTATCCCAGGACCCGGTCCAGGAAATTGGGCGCGGGGACCTGGTCGGCGTCCAGGAACAGGATGAACTCGCCCGAGGTTTGCAGGAGGGCGTTGTTCACGTTGCCGGCCTTGGCGTGCCGGGGACGGCCTTCCCATTCGGGCCCGCGCACGATGTATCCGCACCCCAGTTCCCGACAGAGCTCCCGTACCTCCGGTCGATTGCCGTCGTCCAGGACGTACGTCTGGTGGGGATAGCGGATGTTGAGCGCGGCTTCCACCGTCTGGCGGATGACCTCCAGGGGTTCGTTGTACGTGGTGATGAACACGTCCACCGTCGCGCCCTCAGGAGGCGGTTTGGGGCGACGATGGGTGGGTTTCCACAGGGTGAGGATGAAGAGCAGCGAGCCGATGAAGGAGTAGGTCTCGGCCAGGAGTAGGGGGATGGCGAACCAGAGGGCGTTCAGGTTCAGGGACCGGGTGTAGCGGTAGCTGAAGTAGTACAGCCCCAGGGCGATGTTCGTCAGGGCCAGCACGCGGAAGACCAGAATCCGCAAGCGCCGTCGAAGTTCCGGGTCCTGGGGAATCCAGCGGTCCAGCCAGCGAATGAAAGGTTGTACGAATGCGGGAGGTTCAGTGTGCCACGTCATGACCCAACACCTGTACCACCAGCCCGAACAGGCCGGCGAATTTTTGAGAGAGGTCGAACAGCAAAAGGAAGCCCAGCGGGTAGGCGATGACCGGGAGACGGTAGAAGAGGGCGATGACCCAATCCCAGGGTTGGGGCCACACCCGTTCCACGAGGACCACGAGTCCCAGGGCGATGGCGCCGATGACCGCGCCGCCTAACATGTCGCTGGGCCAGTGGAAGCCCAGCCCCACCCGGAGCGCGGAGAAGAACAGGGCGCCCACCAGGGTCAGCACGCCTCCCTTGCGGGAAAGGCTTCCCAGGCCCAGGACCACGATGAAGAACATCACCGCATGGTCGCTGGGGAAGGCGCCTTGGGTGGCCATGGAGGCCCGAATCTTGTCCCACACCGAGGGCACGATGGGCACCTGCAAGGCTACCACGTTGAAGGGCCGGGGGCGGGGTACGATGGTCTGGGCCACCCGGGCCAGAGTGAAGCCCGCGACCAGGGCGGCCAGAATGGAGAGCACGCGACGGCGGGCCATCCAGCGGGTGTAGGTAGTGCGGAAGGGGACCCACCCCTCGTCTCCCGAGAACCAGAGCCAGGTCAGGATGAAGGCGGCCAGAATCCAGGGCGCGCGGTTCGAAATTTTGAGCGCGCTGTAGAAGGTCTCGGGATGATAGCCTATCCAACGGTTGAACCAGACGAGCAACCAGGTGTCTACATACTCCAACCACGTCATGGATTATCGCCTTTCATCGAGGGAAATAGAGGCCAAACGCCGTGGCCATGATGCCGAAGAACCACGCCATCCGCTGGGTGATGTCCAGGAGCACCATCAGCGACAGCGCGTACGCCCACGCGGGCTGATGGTTGAACAGCAACAGCCAGGGGTCGAAGAGCCAGCGGAGCTTGTGGCGGAAGCCGTACACCAACAACACGCAGAAGGTCCCGATGAAGAACCCGGCAATCATGTCGGTGGGATAGTGATAGCCCAGGGCCACCCGCACCGCGGCGAAGAAGGTCGTGGCAATCAGGGCCACGATGCCCCACCAGGGGGAGGTCAGGAACACGCCCGCGGTGATGGCTCCCCAGAAGGCCGTGTGGTCACTGGGGAAGGCACCGTCGGAGCCCAGGACGCGCATAATCTCGGCCCAGATTTGCGGGTCGATGGGCGCTTTGATGGGCATGACCAGGAAGGGTCGGGGTCGGTTCCAATAGTAGGCCATAGGGCGCGCGACGATGAAGGCCAGAAGCGCGCCCAGGCCCACGGAGAAGACCCGAATCCGTTGTCGGTAGACCGGGTCCCGGTCGTGGAATTCCTGCACCTGTTCCCCAGCCTGGCGCCGGGCGAACCACAGCGCCACCAGGGTCAGGCTGCTCAGGACCCAGGGGACCCGGTCCGACAGGAACAAAGCCCAGAAGAAGAGCCGTTCGCTCTGAGCGATAAAGTCGTTGAGCCAGAGCACCCAGGTAATGTCCCAGGACATCCCGTTACTCCTGGGTACCGTAGCGCCACCGGACCCAGAAAATCACGCCCAGGATGACCAGGAGGGCCACCGCGAGGACGCCCGTGATGACCACCCAGGGCTGAGGTGTGGGCAGCACCGGTTCTCGCAGGACCTCATTGGACTCGGGCACCGGCGGCTGTTGAATGGCGCGGTAGATGACCGTGGTCCGACCCCATTCGTCCACCAGGGCCACCGAGCCCGGCTCCTCCACAGGGGGCGTTTCGGCCAGCAGCGCGTCCGCCGCGTGGGCCGCGCCTTCCGGCGTGGTGCCGAAGGCCATCAGGACCACTCGGTCCTCGTTCCACGGGGATTGAGCCTCCCGCAGCAGGCCCTGTTTGGGGGATTTCAAGGCCTGGTAGAGCCCGCGCTCCCCGCGGTAGCCGGGAATGGTGCCCATCTTGTCCAGCAGCGGCTTCACCCAGGGCTGACGGTCCCGGTCGCCCAGAACAATCAGGTGGGCGGTCCCCAGGTCGGCTTCGGTGACCGCGTCCCCTGGATAGATGGAGGTGGTGCGGTCCTGCGGGGTGTAGAGGGCCAGCAGCGCGGAGATGGAGAGGGCCTGTTCGATGTCTCGCGCCTGCGGTTGCGACGGAATCAGAATCCAGGTCTCGGGAGCGTCTTCTTCCACGGCGGAGAAGGGATACGGAAAGGCCTGCAGGTCGGGCAGGGCGAAGTAGACATGGGGCGTGACGAAGGCGGAGTCGGCCTGCACGATGGTCCAGGAGGCCTCGGGGTGCACCTGTTCGCAGTCCATCTCCCGTGCGAAGTTGCCCACTTCCAGGCGCAGTGTCCAGCGGGACGGCACCCGCCCGTCCAGGTCCCGATTGATACGGGCCACGGGCAGTTCCATTTCGGCTTCGTTGGGGAAATCGGGGCCGGTGCGGACGGTGCCCACGGGCACGTCATTGATGAAGGCCGCGATGTAGGACTCGCGCGAGGTCAGTGCGGGAGAGGTGGTAAACCGCAGGGTGAGCTGGGCCCCGCGGTCCAGCACCCAGCCGGGGGGCCGGCGGAAGTAGTAGAACAAATTGTGGGTACCCAGTCCGTTCACCCGACGGTCGTCGGAGCCCAGTTGGGCGAAGGTGGTGCGCTCCGTGGACCAGGGCAGGGGCGGGATGGGTTCCACACGGGGCGGTGAATCCCCGATGAAAATGGATTGTCCGGTGAGGGCCAGGTAAATGTCCCGTTCCGCAAAAGCGTTGCCCGCGCGGCGCAGGCCCTCTTCCGAAGTGCCGGAGACCAGCAGGAGATAGCGGTAGGGACGTCCGGGCGCGCGCGTGATTTGGATGACGCCCTGGCCTGCGGGGAGGGGT
>WFVP01000277.1 GCA_015491595.1 Anaerolineales bacterium | reverse complement strand
GGGCCAGCACAGGGCCTTCGACTTCCAGGGTGCTGTAAGGGTCGTATTCCACGCCTTCGGGGCCCAGTTTACCCTGGGCCTGCAGTTCTTCCACCGTCTCCCGGTACACATCCACGTCCTCGCCGCCCAGGGGACCCATGGCCCTGCCCGCACCGGAAACGGCCCGGTGACGCTCCATGGCTTCCTGGAAGCCAGCCTCGTCCACCGTGAATCCTTCCTCCCGGGCAATGTCCCGGGTGATTTCCATGGGGAACCCGTAGGTGGTGTACAGGCGGAAGGCCTCCTCGCCGGGCACCACCGTCTTGCCCTGGGCTTTCAGGTCTCGCAGCAACTGCTCCAGATGGGCCAACCCTCGCTCGATGGTGCGGGCGAAGCGCTCTTCCTCCCGGGTCAGGGTCTCCAGGATGGTGTCCCGTTCCCGCTCCAGTTCCGGGTACACGTGGCCGTACTCCCGGATGACCACTTCGGCGATGGGGGCCATGAAGGGTTGGGTGAAGCCGATTTTCCGGCCGAAGCGGGCCGCGCGGCGGATAATCATCCGGCACACGTAGTTGCGATGCTCGTTGCCGGGCACCACACCGTCGGCAATGAGGAACGTGGCCGCCCGCACATGGTCCGCGATGACCCGGTAGGGAACGTAGTGCTCCTGTCGCTCCTTTTGGGTGTGGCCCGCGAGTTCCTGCACCTTGTCCATAATGGGCAGGAAGAGGTCGGTGTCGTAGGTGCTGTACACGCCCTGGAGCACCATGGTGATGCGCTCCAGACCCATGCCCGTGTCCACGCCGGTGGCGGGCAGGGGTTCTCGGGAGCCGTCGGGTTTTTGGTTGAATTGCATGAAGACCAGGTTCCACAACTCCAGGAACCGGTCTTCAGGGTTGGCGTCCAGGTGATAGGCCAGTTCTTCGCCCACCAGTTGGCCCCGTTCGGGGAAGAAATCGTAGTGGATTTCGGTGGTGGGACCGCAGGGGCCCACGTCGGCCATCTGCCAGAAGTTGGTGGCGTCGCCCATTTTGGCCACTCGCTCCGGGGGAACGCCTACTTCTTCGACCCAGATGCGGAAGGCTTCGTCGTCGGTATAGTGCACGGTGAAGTAGAGCCGGTTCGGGTCCAGGCCGTAGACCTGGGTCAGCAGTTCGTAGGCCCAGAGGATGGCCTCTCGTTTGAAGTAGTCGCCGAAGGAGAAGTTCCCCAGCATTTCAAAGAAGGTGTGGTGCCGCGGGCTGGGGCCCACAGCCTCCAGGTCGTTGTGCTTGCCCGAGACCCGCATGCATTTCTGGCAGGTGGTGGCGCGGGTGTAAGGGCGCTTATCGGTGCCCAGGAAGACGTCCTTGAACTGGACCATGCCGGCGTTGGTGAAGAGGAGGGTGGGGTCGTCGCCGGGCACCAGAGACGAGGAGGCCACGATGGTGTGGCCCTTGCTTTTGAAGAATTCCAGGAATTTGCGCCGGATGTCGTGGCCGCTCATGGTCATGGGCGTTTCCTCCCGGATGATGGGCTGTTTTCAGGTTTTTCCAGACAAACAAAAGCGACTTTGCCTATAGGGGAAAGTCGTCTCCATTATACTCAACTTCTGACGGGAGGATGCGTTCGGGTATGGTGTTCGAGCAAAAGACTGCGTGTAGCCATACACCCACACCCCAAAACCCTAAACAACACTCCCAACCCAACCCCTCAACACCAGACCCAACTTCGAGTACAATATCACCAATCCCTCCCAAAGGAGCCCTCCCATGCGTGCACCTGCCTCTCCCCTCATTCTGGCCATCGACCTGGGCACCACCGCGTGTAAAGTGGCCCTGGTGACGCCCCAGGGCCGGATCGTCGCCCATGTGCGGGAGACCGATGCCACGCCTACCCACTTCCTTCCCGGTGGGGGAGCGGAGCAGGACCCCAGGGACTGGTGGTCGGTCATCACCCGATTGGTACGACGGGTACTGAACGAAATCCCTGAGGCCCAACAGCAGGTCATCGCGATTGCGTGTAGCACACACTGGTCCGGAACCGTCGCCGTGGACCCGAAAGGGGAACCCCTTCACCCGGCCATCATCTGGATGGACACCCGGGGCGCACCTTACGTGCGGGAAATCACCGGAGGCTTCCCCTCTGTGGAAGGTTACGGTCTCTCTCAACTCTTCTGGTGGATTCGCCTCACCGGGGGCATTCCCACCCATTCAGGCAAGGACCCCATCGCCCACATTCTTTTCCTGAAGCATGAGAAACCCGAGGTCTACCGAGCCGCGTACAAGTTCCTGGAACCTAAGGACTACATCAACCTGCGTCTCACAGGGAAGTTCGCCTCCGACTACGCCACCATCGTGCTCCATTGGGTGACGGACAACCGACACATCGACCACGTGGATTACCACCCGCGCCTGTTACAAATGGCCGGCCTGGAACGAGAGAAACTCCCGGACCTCTATCCCACCACCCACGTACTGGGTCCACTGCTTCCCGAACCCGCGGAGGAACTCGGACTGCAACCCGGCATCCCGGTGGTCATGGGAACGCCCGACGTGCAGGCCCCGGCCCTGGGTTCAGGCGCAGTCCAGGATTACGAGCCTCACATTTACATCGGCACGTCCTCCTGGATTACCTGTCATGTGCCTGTCAAGAAAACAGACCTCTTCCACAACATGGCCTCCCTGCCCGCGGCCGTACCGGGCCGATACTTCATCGCCAACGAGCAGGAAACCGCGGGTGCGAGCCTGACCTTCCTGCGGGACGCCTTCTTCTATGGTGAAGACCCTCTGGGCACCTGCCCCGCGCCCGAGGATGCCTACGCGCGTATGGACGCCCTCGCGGCCCAGGCACCGCCCGGAGCTCGAGGGGTGACCTTCTTCCCCTGGCTTTATGGCGAACGCACACCGGTGGAGGACCCTGACATCCGGGGTGGCTTCTTGGGTCTTTCCTTAGGCGTCGGACGGGCCGAAGTGGCCCGGGCCGTGCTGGAAGGCGTGGCCCTCAACCTGCGCTGGTTGTTGGGCTACGTGGAGAAGTTCGCAGGCCGGCGTTTTGAGACCATCCGCTTCATCGGCGGGGGCGCCCGTTCCGACCTGTGGAGCCAGATTCTGGCCGACGTTCTGGACCGGCCTATCGCCCAGGTCGAAGAACCCGACCTGGCGGGCGTACGAGGGGTAGCCCTGCTCGCGGGCCTTGCCCTGGGAATGACGCGGCTGGAAGACATGGCCGCCCACGTACCCGTGAAAGCGGTATATTCCCCAAATCCCCGTCATCGTCGTGTGTACGAAGAGAAATTTCGAGCCTTTCTCGATGCCTATCGCCGCCTGAAGGGCTGGTACCGCCGGCAGAAACCATGAGGCTCACCCTTCTTCCCCACGAACTGGCCATTGCTCGCCTCGCTCCTCAGGAGGAAACGCCTCCCTGGGCAAAAGGCGGGCCCCTGGTCGCCGTGATTCGCACCCCACACGAACTCTCCGTGGTGTGCCCGGCCCGGTACCTCCCCACCGAGGTGCCGGCAAGCCGGGGATGGCGCGCCCTGGAAGTCCAGGGTCCCCTGTCTTTCGACCTGGTGGGGGTGCTGGCTTCCTTGCTGGAGCCCCTGACCCGAGCCGGGGTCAGCGTTTTCGTCCTTTCCACGTACGACACCGACTATATTTTGGTGCAGCAGGAAAACGTGGAAAAGGCGTTACGGGCCCTGCAGGCGGCCGGGCACGAGGTTATCGTGGGCGGCTAACTCTGGATGCTTCCTTCGATTTTGACGGCCAAACCTCTCCCCCAAACCAAATCGCTCGCCATAGAGACCACCAGGACAGAGGGGTCGCTTCACCGTGGACCCGGATGTCATGGTGCAGGAAGTGGAGCCACGCCGCTCCCACCAGAACCACGCCTACGAGGAGCAGGGTCAGAACAGCACCGGTATCGAAAGCCTCAGTCATGACTCGCGCGCCGGGGTAGTAATACAGGGGTGTCCATCGGGCCCAGGCCTCCAGGTCGGGCTCGATTTGGGTCAGGCCCGTCAGGAAAAAGGACAGAACCAGGTAAGCCCCAGCCAGCGTACCGGCCAGGCCGCGGGAACCCAACACCTGGGCCAGGAGCAGCCCCAAGGCGAAAAGCACCCACCATTGCAAGGCCAGCGCCATCAAAGGGCGAGCCATCTCCCAGAGGGTGAACGCTATGTCGCCCAACTGTGCCCCCAGCACCAGGCCGCCGTATATCAGACCCAGGATAACCGCCATGGCAGTAAAGGCCGCCAGCACCCGCGCGGCAAAGAAGGTCGTCCGGGAAATCGGATAGGCCATGAGCAAGTCCAGCACCCCTTTGGCCTCGTCGTCCAGAATCAGATTGACCCCAACCAGCAACGCGTGAATGCCCAAAAGCAAAGGAGCCAGGGAGAAGAACTCCACATGCAGGAATCCGTGGGGCGAGGCCAGGTCGCCCAAGCGGGACACACCGAAGAAGGCCAGGATTTCTTGGGGATAGGCTTGCAGCAAAACCTCCAGGGCTTCCTGTTCCGCGGCAAAGTTGGGATAAAGCGTCGCCACCAGAGCCACCCAGAATCCCAACAGGAGGCCCCAGGCCAGCATCGCGTTGCGCATACGCGCCAGGCTCTGTTTCCAAAGAGTGCTCATAGAACCTGTCCTCCTACGGGACTGCCGATGAAGCCCTTTCCTCTTCCTCTTCCTCGTCGTGGTAATAGGCCAGAAAGACTTCTTCCAGCGAAGGTGAGGCCGTTTCCAAATGGACCACCGTATACCGGGCCAGGGCCTTGATGAGGGGATCAAAGGGGCCGTTGAGACGCAAATGACCCTCCCGCCCTTGATGGTCCACAAGGGTGACACCAGGGACCCGGGCCAGGGCATCCCAATCCGGCGGTTGGGCGAAGCGCACCCAGACCTCCCGCACGGC
>WFVP01000276.1 GCA_015491595.1 Anaerolineales bacterium | reverse complement strand
ACTATGGGGCTGTATCCCCCTGGCTCCACCTTCAAAATCGTGACCATGGCCGCGGCCCTGGAAACGGGGACCATGTCCCTGGACGATATCTACGATTGCGGCTATGAATTTCGGGAACTGCCCGGCCTGGTGCTTACGGATTGGACCAAGAAGTACGAGCTCCCACCCAGCGGGCCCTTGAACATCATCGAGGGGTTGATGCGTTCCTGTAACCCCCTGTTCTGGCATCTGGGCTTGGCCATGTACAATCGTGGGGTCTTCGACAAGGTGCAGGAGCTCGCCCGGGCCTTCGGCCTGGGACAGCCCACCGGCATCGAAATCGAAGAGGAAGAAGGGTACATCCCCGAGACGGTGAAGGAGCCTCTGGACGCGGTGAACCAGGCCATTGGACAGGGCCAGATTTTGGTGACCCCCCTCCAGATGGCCCGATTGATGGCCGCGATTGGCAACGGGGGACGGCTTTTGCGGCCGCAGTTGGTGGAGCGCATCGAGGCGCCCGATGGCACGGTGCTCCAAGCCTTTACCCCGCAGGAACAGGGCCGCCTTCCCCTGGCGCCGGAGACCCTGGCCGCGATTCGAGACGGTCTGTATCGGGTGGTCCAGGATTCCCGAGGAACGGCCAGTCACGTGTTCCTCAATTTCCCCATTCCGGTGTACGGGAAGACGGGCACCGCGGAGAATCCGGCCGGAGAGCCTCACGCCTGGTTCGTGGCCTTCACCGATTATCAGGACCCCGAACGCCCGGATATTGCCCTGGCCGTCTTGTTGGAGCATGGGGGTTCCGGTGGCAACGTGGCCGCGCCCGTGGCCCGGCGCATCCTGGAGGTCTATTTCTTCAACCGCCCCCAAATCCTCTATCCCTGGGAAACCGCCATTGGGGTGACGCCGACCCCCGAGCCCACGCCCACACCCACGCCTGAGGGTTGAGGACCATGGGGAAGAAGGCCGCGAAGGCGCAGCGACCCCAGGACTGGGAACGGGGACGGGTCATCCGCAAACAGGGTGGCTTTTTCACCGTGGTCAGCGAGGCCCGGGGGGACGAGGTGGTCTGCCGTCTGCGGGGGAAGTTGAAGCGGCGGCCCCGCACGGGGGACCTGATTGCCGTGGGGGACTGGGTCTGGTTTCGCCGTCTCCCCGATGGAACCGGGGTCATTGAGGACATCGAGCCCCGGGAGCGGGCCCTGGTTCGTAAGGCGCCCACGGCCCGGGGGGAATACGAACAGGTCATTCTGGCCAACCCGGACCAGGTGGTGCTGGTTTTCGCCTGCGCGCAACCGGAGCCCAAGCTGGGGATGTTGGACCGGTTTCTGGTCATCACGGAGCAGCAGGAAATCCCTGCGGTCATCGTGGCCAACAAGGTGGACTTGGTGGGCAAGAAGGAGGCCCGGGAAATCTTCGGGCTGTATGAGGACATCGGCTATCCGGTCATCTACACGTCGGCGGTGACCGGATACGGTTTGAAGGCCTTCAAGAAGATGTTGCAGGGGAAGGTCTCTGTTCTGGCCGGCCCCTCCGGAACGGGCAAATCCAGCCTGCTGAACGCCATCCAGCCGGGTTTGGGCTTGGCCGTGCGGGAGGTCAGTCGCTCGGGGGAGGGGCGACACACCACGACGGTGCGCCAGATGTTCCCCCTGGAGGGCGGGGGATACGTGGCCGACACCCCGGGGTTGAAGGCCCTGGCCCTGTGGGACATCGAGCCGGAAGAACTGGACGGCTACTTCCCCGAACTACGGGAACTGGTTCCCCATTGTCAGTTCCACAACTGCACCCACCTGAACGAGCCGGGATGCGCGGTCCTCCAGGCCCTGGAGGAAGGGCGCATTCATCCCTCTCGTTACGCCTCCTACGTGCGCTTGCGCCTCGAACTGGAGCACGGTCTCGAGCGTTCGGACCTGGCGTAGGAGACCCTCACTTCCACTCGCGGGTGTCCACCAGGGGCTTGGCGTCTTCGGGAAGCGTCTCCACCCGCTCCACGGTGATGCGCAGTTTGAGGGCTTCTCGGGCCGCCTGCTGCAGGGCGTCGTCCAGCGTTGCCGGAGCCCCCGGTGCCACGATTTTGAGGGTCATCCGGTCCACATGGGCCTCGCGATGGACCACGGCCTGCCAGCGTTCCACTTCGGGGAAGCGTTCCATCATTTTCTGGAGCTGGTGGGGATGCACGAACAGACCGCGCACCTTCACGGCATCGCCCACCCGGCCGCGCCATCCCATGAGTCGCGGCGACGAACGACCGCAGGGGCAGGGCTCGGTGTTGAGCATGGAGAGGTCGCCGGTGCCAAAGCGAATCAGCGCGTACTCCCGCTGGAACAGGGTGACTACGATTTCACCCACCTGACCCGGCGGGAGGGGTTGGCCGGTGTTGATGTCGCAAATCTGAACCAGGACGCCTTCGGGGATGTGCCAGCCGTCCTCGTATTCGCATTCATAGCCCAGATTGCCGCATTCCGCCGTGCCGTATCCCTGGCGTACCACCTCCACGCCGTACTCGTGGAGCTCCTGGCGCAGGGAGGGTGGGAGAGGCTCCGCGGTGACGAAAGCCTTCCGTACCTGAAGCGTCAGTCCCATCTCCCGGGCCCGTTTGAGCAAGGCCAGGAGGTAGGAAGGCAGGCCCACGTAACCGGTGACCCCCAGGTCGTGCATGGCGCGGATTTGGAGTTCCTGCTGTCCCACACCCCCGGGGATGATGGTGCATCCCACGGCCCGCAGACCTTCCTCGAACATGGCGCCGGCCGGCGTCAGGTGGTAGGCAAAGGCGTTCAGCACCACGTCTTCGGGACCGAAGCCGGCCGCGCGCAGTGCTTCGGCCCAGCGCCAGTAGTCGGGGGCCAGGCCTTCGGGGTCGTAGATGGGCCCAGGGGACTGGAAGATGCGCTTCAGGTGATTGAGGGGAACGGCCAGGAGGCCTCCGAAGGGTGGGTCTTGAGCCTGGACCTCGACCAGGGATTCTTTGCGCAGCACCGGGATTTTGGCCAGGTCGGCTTCGGTTCGGATGTCTTCGGGCGACAGGCCGGCGGCTTCCAGGCGACGGGCGAACCCCGGCGCACGCTGGTAGAAGTGGCGAATAAGTTGGGCAATCTCCATCCCGAACCTCCTACGGGGTGTGTTCGGAGACCGGTACCGGCGCCCTTTGGTACAGGGCCAGGCTCTGGATGAGTTGCGCAACGCCGGGATGCACGAAGTAACGATAGGGACGCCCCTGGGCCACCCGTTGTCGGATGTCGGACGCCGAAATGTCCAGGAGGGGCGTTTCGAGGAAGCGCACTTTGGCCGCAAGGCCGGGGAGTTCGGCTTCGAGGGCGTCCAGGTCGGCCGCGTCGTAGGGGCGTCGCAGGACGCCGATTTCGTCGCACAGCTCGACGAATTCCTGGGGACGATACCAGGAGGGAAGGGTGGCCAGGGAATCGCCGCCCATGAGATACACCAGGGTGGCATGGGGGTAGCGGCGGCGCAGGATGCGCATGGTCTCCACCGCGTAGTGGGGGCCGGGACGTTCCCCCTCGAGGAGGCT
>WFVP01000275.1 GCA_015491595.1 Anaerolineales bacterium | reverse complement strand
GTGAGGGTGCGCGCGTCCTCCCGCAGGAAAGCGTGCAGGGTCAGGGGCGGCAGGGTGAAGTTGTAGACCATGTGGGCCTCGTCGTCCCCGTGGCCGAAGTAGGAAATGTTTTCCTCATGGGGGACGTTGGTTTCGGTAATCAGGCGCACCCAGGGCGCGAGCCAATCCAGCAGCGCGCGCCAGGCCCGCACCAGGGCGTGGGCCTGGGGCAGGTGGATGCACGACGTGTAGGGTTCCTTCCATACGTAAGCGACCGCGTCCAGCCGGATGACCTGGGCCCCCTGGCTCACGTAGAACATCAGGACGTCGGTCATGGCCAGGAAGACCCGGGGGTTGTGGTAGTTCAGGTCCACCTGGTCGGGGCTGAAGGTGGTCCAGACGTACACCCGGCCCCGGGAGGAGATGAAGGGCGTGAAGAGCGCGGTGGCCCGGGGACGCATCACCCTCTGCCAGGCCGGGTCGTGGGGGTCCTCCACGGTGATGAAGAAGTCCTGGTATGCGGGGTCGCCCTTGAGGAAGGCCCGGAACCAGGGGTGCCGGCTGGAGACGTGGTTGAGGACCAGGTCAACCATAAGGACGTACTGGCGGGCCAGGTCGCGGATGTCCGCCCAGGTGCCCAGGTCGGGCCGCACCTGGGTGTAGTCCATGACCGCAAAGCCGTCGTCGGATGAATAGGGAAAAAAGGGGAGGACGTGCACCCCGCGTACCAGGCGGCCGACGAAGGTTTCCAGGAAAGCCCGCAGGCCCTGGAGTTTGGGCGCTTGCGGGTCTTCGGGCAGGATGTGGTCGCCGTAGGCGATGAGGAAGAGGTCATGGGGGGAAAATCCGGGTTCGCCCTGGGCCGCCCAGGGCGCAAGTTGGGGTTCCCACGTCCTGGCCCGCGCCGTGAGCGCCTGGAACAGGTCGCGCGCGGTTTCCGGGCCGTACATTTGGGTGAGGGCGTCGCGCAAGCGGGCCTGGGGCGTCACGGCTGTTCCCCATCCTGGCAGGGTTCCGCTTTGGAGGCAGCGATAGGGGGGAAAGCGTGCCAGGGCCAGGTCTGCAGGTAGGGAATCTGGGTATAGGCGGTGAAGTCCAGGTGCAGGGGGGTGATGGAAACGTAACCGTCGTACACCGCGCCGATGTCGGTGCCGGGTTCGGGCTTGCCCGTGGGGGCCTCGCCGCCAATCCAGTAATAGGGTACCCCGCGCGGGTCCACCCGGCGCTCCAGCCGGTCCCGGTAGACCCGCAGGCCCATGCGGGTTATCTGGAAGCCCTTGATGTGCTCCAGGGGGCCGTAGGGGATATTCACGTTCAGGAAGACCCCTTTGGGGAGGCCGTGCTCCAGCACCTGCTGAATGACGAACCGGGCCACGACCACCGCGGCCTGGTAGTTGGGCCGGCCCACTTCTTCCTCCGGGGTGTTCAGGGAAAAGGCCACGCCCGGCACCCCGGAAATGGCCGCTTCCATGGCCGCGGTCACGGTGCCGGAATAGGAGACGTCGTAACCCAGGTTGGCCATGGGGTTGATGCCGGAGACCACCAGGTCCACGGGCTTTTCCAGCAGGCCCAACAGGGCCAGGGCCACGCAGTCGGAAGGCGCACCATCCGAGGCCAGCGCGGGGGTGCCGTCCATCAGGCGGACCTGCCGCACCCGCAGGGGCCGGTGCAGGGTTTTCACATGTCCCGAAGCCGACCAATTCCGTTCCGGCGCCAGCACGCTGAACTCCACATTGGGCAGGCCTCGCACAGCCTCCACCAGGGCCATCAGCCCCGGATGGAACACACCGTCGTCATTGGTGATGAGGATGTGGGTTCGGGTCTCCATGGTCGCGACCGCCTTTCCGGTGGGGTGCAAGGTGGCCGGAATTATACCGGCGTTGGACAGTCAGCCGTCGGAGGTCGGGAGTTGGCGGTTGGCAGTCGGTGCGTCGTCCGGAAAAACGTTGACACCTTTGGCCTCCAAGTCCCAAGCAAAATATCGCAAAGCAAATGGCAGGCTTGAATTTCCAGGCGGTCGTTCAAAAAATGGTGACAAGAAGTGGAAACGGGCAGGTGCCCCTGTAAAGAGACAGATCAGTAAAACCAACCTTCCCGCTGGGTCTGTTCATCCAGGGCCAGGGCAGATGCAGGAAGCGCATCCGGTTGTCCAG
>WFVP01000274.1 GCA_015491595.1 Anaerolineales bacterium | reverse complement strand
CTGTGGGGTGTGGGCATGGGGGCCCAGGAATCGGTGATGCGGGCCGGGGTGGCCGCGTTGACCCCGGAGGACCGTCGGGCCACCGCGTACGGTCTGTTCAACACCGGGTATGGTCTGGCCTGGTTCCTGGGGAGCACGGTGGTGGGCGGCCTTCTGGACTGGCATCCCGGAGCCGCGGTGCTCGTCGCGACCGCGCTCCAGACGCTGGCCCTGGCCGCCTTCGCCCGTTGGCGGGACGGATGAACGGGCGGTCCGTCCTCGGGTACAATGGCCAGCGTGGGAGAGGCCCATGACGATACCGCATGCCGATGAGGCTTGGCTGGCCGCCCTCCAGGCTTCCGGTCCCCAGCAGACGGAAGCGTTGGTGATGTTACGCGCGTTGTTGCTCCGGGGCCTGGAGTACGCCCTGGGTGACCGGGCGGACCGGGGCCTGCTGGAAGACGCGGTGCAGGAGGCCCTGGTCAAAATTCTGCAACACCTGGACACCTTTCAGGGACGGAGCCGCTTCCTGACCTGGGCCCAGAAAATCGCGGTGCGGGAGGCGCTGACCCTGATGCGACGCCGGGCCTGGAAGGACGTGTCGCTGGAAGACCTGCACCCCGCGGGTGTGGAGGACGCCATCCCCAACGTCCTGTTCGACATGGGGAAGAACCCCGAGCGCCGGGCCACCCAAAAGGACCTCATGACCCTGGTGATGCGCCTCATCCAAGAGGAGCTGACCCCCAAACAACGTCGCGCCTTGATGGCCATCGCGGTTTATGGCATGCCTCTGGAGGAAGCGGCCCGACGCATGAACACCAACCGCAACGCCCTCTACAAACTCCTACACGACGCCCGACGCCGCCTCAAGGCCCGCCTGGAAGCCATGGGCCTGTCGCCGGGGGAGGTGCTCGGCGTCTTTCAAGAACCGCACGGACCGAGGTAACGATGGGCCCGGGGAGGTCGTCAGAGGAAAGGACGCTGTGGAACCCGGAAAGCGGAAGGAGCCGACCCATGACCGAAGGAAAGGGACGCATTTTGGGACCGGAACAAATCCGACAGTTGCTGGCGCATGTGGCCCGCACCCTGCCCAAGGAGCTCACCTGCGACGAGTGCCTGGAGGAGCTGGACCGTTTCGCGGAGATGACCCTGGCCGGACGGCCCGCGGAGGAAGCGCTGCCCTTGGTCGCCCAACACCTGGCGATATGCCGGGATTGCCGGGAAGAGTTCGAGGCCCTGTTGCGGGCCCTGCAGGTCTTCCTTGAGGGGGAAAACGAGGCGGCTCCGTGAAAAGGTCTGATTGACCTGATTTTTCTCTTTCCTGACGAAAATCGAGGCTCTTCCTCTTGTGCACCCCTGGGCTTTGGACTATGATTGAACAAGAAAGTTTTGCGAAAATCCCCGGATATCCCCGTTGCTCCGCAAAAGGAGGCTTCTATGGCCATTCAAACGGTTGAGCACCCCGCCAAGACCCAGGTCAAGACCCGTTACGTGACGGTGGACGGGAACGAGGCCACCACCAATGTGGCGTATCAGGTGGCCGAGGTCATCGCCATTTATCCCATCACGCCCGCCTCCCCTATGGGTGAGCTGGCCGATGCCTGGTCCGCGCAGGGACGGAAGAACATTTGGGGGACGGTGCCCAAGGTCATCGAGATGCAGAGCGAAGCGGGGGCCGCGGGCGCGGTGCACGGCGCGTTGCAAGGGGGTGTCATCAGCACCACCTTCACCGCCTCCCAGGGCCTGTTGCTCATGATTCCCAGCATGTACAAAATCGCGGGCGAGCTCACGCCCACGGTGTTTCACATCGCTTCGCGCTCTATTGCCGCGCAGGCCCTGTCCATCTTCGGCGACCATCAGGACGTGATGGCGGCCCGGACCACGGGCTTCGCCATGCTTTTCGCGTCTTCGGTGCAATCGGCCCAGGACCTGGCCCTCATCGCGCATGCGGCCACCTTTGAAGCTCGGGTGCCCTTCCTGCACGTGCTGGACGGCTTCCGGGTGAGCCACGAAATCAGCAAAATCGTGCCCGTGACCCCCGACGACATCCGGGCCATGATGGATGAGGACCTGATTCGGGCCCATCGGGAGCGGGCCCTCAACCCCGAACATCCCTTCATTCGCGGCACCTCCCAGAACCCCGATGTGTACTTCCAGGCCCGGGAGTCGGTGAATCCCTACTACCTGGCCACGCCCCACATCGTGCAGAAGTACATGGACAAATTCGCCCGCCTCACGGGGCGGCAGTACCACCTCTTCGAGTACGAAGGCGCGCCCGATGCCGAGCGGGTTATTGTGGTCATGGGTTCGGGCTCAGAGACAGTTTCTGAAACGGTGGAATACTTGGTCTCTCAAGGGGAAAAGGTAGGTCTGGTGCGGGTGCGCCTGTACCGACCCTGGTCCCTGGAGCACTTCCTCCGGGTCCTGCCGCCCACGGTGAAGGCCATCGCGGTGCTGGACCGGACCAAAGAGCCCGGCAGCCTGGGCGAGCCGCTGTACCTGGACGTGGTGGCTTCCATCGACGAAGCTTATGCCCAGGGCGAGACACCCTTCGAGCAGCGCCCCGTCATCGTGGGCGGGCGTTACGGCCTGTCCTCCAAGGAATTCACCCCGGGCATGGTCAAGGCCATTTTCGACGAACTGGCCCAGGAACAGCCCAAGAACCACTTCACCATCGGCATCATTGACGATGTGACCTACACCAGCCTGGATTACTTGAAGTACGACCCTGATTTCACCATGGAGGTGGAGCGGTACCACGACCCGGACCGTTTCCGGGGTCTGTTCTACGGCCTGGGCCAAGACGGTACCGTGGGCGCCAACAAGAACAGCATCAAAATCATCGGTGAGGAGACGGACAACTGGGCCCAGGGTTACTTCGTCTACGACTCCAAGAAGGCGGGCACGGTGACCGTTTCCCACCTTCGCTTTGGCCCGCGGCCCATCCGCGCGCCCTATCTGCTCCAGAAGGCCAACTTCATCTCCTGTAGCCAGTTCCACTTCCTGGAGCGCATGAACGTGCTCAAACACGCGGAGGAAGGCGCGGTCTTCCTGCTCAACAGCCCTTATGGCCCCGATGAGGTGTGGGACTATCTGCCCAAGACCATCCAGGAAGAAATCATCCGCAAGAAGATTCGTTTCTACGTGGTGGATGCCTACAAGGTGGCCCGGGAAGTGGGTCTGGGACGGCGCATCAACACCATCATGCAGACCTGCTTCTTCGCCATCAGCGGCATTCTGCCCAAGGACGAGGCCATCGCCAAAATCAAGGAAGCCATTCGCAAGACCTACGGCATCAAGGGCGAGGACGTGGTGCAGCAGAACTTCGCCGCCGTAGATGCGGCTCTGGCGCACCTCCATGAGGTCCCGGTGCCTGGACGGGTGACCTCCACCTTCGACCTGCGCCCGCCGGTGGTCAACGACCCGCCGCCTTTCGTGAAGGAAGTCATCGCCAAGATGATTGCGGGCGAAGGCGATTTGCTGCCGGTGAGCAAACTCCCCGCGGACGGCACTTACCCCAGCGGTACCACCCGATACGAGAAGCGGGCCATCGCGCTGGAAATCCCCGTATGGGAACCCGACCTGTGCATCCAGTGCGGCAAGTGTGTCATCATCTGCCCGCATCAGGTCATCCGGGCCAAGGTATACGACCCCAAGTACCTGGAGAACGCGCCCGAGGGCTTCAAGCACACCGAGGCCAAGTGGCGCCAGTTCAAGGGCATGGCCTACACCATCCAGGTGGCTGCCGAAGACTGCACCGGATGTACCCTGTGTGTGGAATTCTGCCCTGCCGTGGACAAGAAGGACCCCAGCCGCAAGGCTATCAATATGCGGCCTCTGGCGCCCATCCGGGAGCGGGAAAGCAAGTACTGGGACTTCTTCTTCAAAGAACTGCCTGAACCGCCGCGAGAGCAGCTCAAGGTCTCCGCGGTCAAGGATACCCAACTTCTCACGCCCATGTTCGAATTTTCGGGTGCGTGCGCGGGTTGTGGAGAGACGCCCTATCTGGGCCTGCTTACCCGCCTCTTCGGTGACCGGCTCATCGTGGCCAACGCCACGGGTTGTTCGTCCATCTACGGCGGCAACCATCCCACCACGCCGTGGACTTACGGTCGGGATGGGCGCGGTCCTGCGTGGAACAACTCCTTGTTCGAGGACAACGCGGAGTTCGGCCTGGGTATTCGTCTGGCCGTGGACAAACTGACGGAATACGCTCGCCTGCTTCTCAAGCGTCTGGCCGCGGACATCGGCGAAACCCTGGTGGAGGAAATCCTAAGCGCGGACCAGTCCACCGAAGAAGGTATTCGGAAACAGCGGGAGCGGGTGGCCATCCTGCGCAAGCGATTGCAGGAAATGGACCCCACGCCCGAAGTGATGGATCTGCTTCAGATTGCCGACTACCTGGTGCGCAAGACGGTCTGGTTGGTAGGCGGCGACGGCTGGGCTTACGACATCGGCTACGGTGGCCTGGACCACGTACTGTCCCTGCCCTACGACGTGAACATCCTGGTGCTGGATACCGAGGTGTACTCCAATACGGGCGGCCAGACCTCCAAGGCTACCCCGCGGGCGGCTATGGCCAAGTTCTCCGTAGCGGGCAAGCCCACGCCCAAGAAGGACCTGGCCTGGATGGCCATGAGTTACGGACATGTGTACGTGG
>WFVP01000273.1 GCA_015491595.1 Anaerolineales bacterium | reverse complement strand
GCTCCGACGCCGGAAGCACCTGATGGCCGACTTCAGCGGCCTGGGAGACCCTCCCACCTACGTGGAAGTCAGCCCCATCGGCCGCCTGGTAGTGGATGAGTACCTGGCGGGGAATGTGGACGAGGTCCACATCGTGTACATGGACTTCATCAGTTTCATGCGCCAGGAGGTGCGCATTCAGAAATTGCTCCCCCTGGAATTCGACGCGCGCGAAGAGGCCGAGGGGGTTCTGGAGGGCACCGCGCGGCGGCTCACCGCGGCGTACATCTATGAGCCCAGCCCCGAGGCCCTGCTGGATGAAATCGTGCCCCGGTTCATCCAGCTGCAGATTTACCGCGCCGTGCTGGAAGCCCGGGCCAGCGAACACGCGGCCCGCATGGTGGCCATGAAGCGGGCCACGGACAACGCCACGGAGCTCGCGGCGCTGCTTCAACTGGAATACAACAAAGCCCGCCAGCAGGGCATCACCCGAGAGCTCATGGACATCGTGGGCGGCGCGGAAGCCCTGCGGAAACAGGAAGGACGGTAACCCCTTTTCTCCGAGAAACCTTCGAGCAAGGAGGAACCCATGCCCAAGAAAGTGGAAGGACGCATCGTACAAATCCTCGGCGGCGTGGTGGACGTCGCGTTCGACGATTACCTGCCCGAAATCTTCGAGGCCATTGAAGTGTTCAACGACGCGACGGGCGAGCGCTTGGTGCTGGAAGTGCAAATGCACCTGGGCGAGGGGACGGTCCGCACGGTGGCCATGGGCCCCACGGACGGCCTGCGCCGCGGGATGCCGGCCTATGCCTTAGGCGAACCCATCTCCGTGCCTGTGGGCCCTGAGATTCTGGGCCGGGTGTTCAACGTGTTGGGGGACCCTATTGACGGCGGTCCTCCTCCTCAAACCAAGGAGCGCCGGTCCATCCACCAACCCGCGCCCACCTTCGAGGAGCAATCGGTGCGGGTGGAGATTCTGGAAACGGGCATCAAGGCCATCGACCTGATTGCTCCCTTCACCAAGGGCGGAAAGACTGGCATCTTCGGCGGCGCGGGCGTGGGCAAGACGGTCATCATCATGGAGCTGATTCACAACATCGCCCGGTTCCACAAGGGGAACTCCGTTTTCGCGGGCGTGGGTGAGCGCACGCGCGAAGGGACCCAGCTCTACCGGGAGATGAAGGAATCGGGCGTGTTGAAGGACACGGTTCTGGTCTACGGCCAGATGAACGAGCCCCCCGGCGTGCGGTTGCGGGTGGCCCTGACGGGCGTGACCATGGCGGAATGGTTGCGGGACCAGGGCAAGGACGTGCTCCTGTTCATCGACAATATCTTCCGCTACGCGCTGGCGGGTTCCGAGGTGTCCGCGCTGCTGGGCCGTCTTCCCTCGGCCGTGGGTTACCAGCCCACCCTGGCCACGGAAATGGGCATGCTCCAGGAGCGCATCACGTCCACCAAGTGGGGCTCCATCACCTCCATGCAGGCCGTGTACGTGCCCGCGGACGACTACTCCGACCCCGCGCCGGTGGCCACCTTCGCCCACCTGGACGCGACCATCACCCTGGAGCGGGCCATCGCCGCCAAGGGCATCTACCCCGCGGTGGACCCGCTGGCGTCCTCTTCCCGCATCCTGGAGCCGGAGTTCGTGGGCCAGGACCACTACGAAGTGGCCTACGAGGTCAAGCGGGTGCTCCAGCGCTACAAGGACCTGCAGGACATCATCGCCATCCTGGGCGTGGAAGAGCTGAGCGAAGAGGACAAAATCATCGTGGCCCGCGCCCGGAAGATTGAGCGCTTCTTCTCCCAGCCCTTCCACGTGGCCGAGCAGTTCACCGGGCGACCGGGCCGGTACGTGCCCCTCAAGGAAACCATCCGAGGCTTCCGGGAGATTCTGGAGGGCAAGCACGACGACCTGCCCGAGGAAGCCTTCTACATGGTGGGCACCATCGACGAAGCCGTGGAGAAGGGCCAGCGCCTGCTGGCCGAGGCCAAGGCGGCCAGCTGAACCCCACGGGAGGGTATACAGGGGGCGGCCGCAAGGTCGCCCCTTCCTTATTCCCTCAACCGAAGACTACCATGGGTACCGTCACCTCTCCCCAACTGTGGTCCGAACCCCTCCTCCCGCGGCCCTGGAAGCTGGGTTCCTTAGCCGCTTCCCTGGTCCTCGTCTCCCAGGCGGTGCGCCTGTTCCCCATCGCTTCCCAGACCTGGACCGTTTCCCTCTTCGGCCTGGTCCTTACCCTGCCCGTAGGCGCCGGCGGCCTGGTGGCCCTCTTCATTGTGCTCTTCGCCCTGAGCGGCATGGATTGGCTGCTGCAGGACCATCCCCTGTACAGGGAAATCCGCCATCGGTGGGTGTACGCGGTGATGCCCACCCTGACGGCCTGGACCCTGGAAATGGCCCTGCTCTACACCCCGCCCACCGCCCTGTGGTGGGTGGCCTTGCTCAGTGGCGCTCTCCTTCTGGTGGCCATCCTGGTCGCGGAGTACGTGTCCGCGGACCCCGGCGCGCCGGGCTACTGGTTGGCCCAAATCGGCCTGACCACCCTGGGCTTCCTGCTGTTCTTCCTGCTCAGCCTGTACGCCTATGCCTCCCACTGGCGGCTGTTGTGGGTCATGCCCCTGCTGACTGTCACCGCCGGGCTCATCACCTTGCGCCTGTTCCTTCTTTACAGCTTCGGCCGTTTTTGCGTCCTGGAAACTCTCATCATTACCCTGCTGACCTCCCAGGCCCTGATGGTCCTCTATCATGCGAACCTCTCGGCCCTGGGATACGCCCTGACGCTGACGGGATGGATGTACATCCTGCACATGGTGCTGCGGAACCTGCGCGAAGGGACACCCCTGGCGGAAGCCCTGCGCGAACCCCTCTTCGTGATGTTCATACTGGGGAGCGTGTTGCTATGGCTGGAATGGCGCTGACGCTACGACGGGAAGACTGGTGGGCCATGCGGGAACACGTCGCCCGGGAGGCCCCCTACGAAGCCTGCGGCATGGTCGCGGGCCGCGAGGGACAAAGTGCCCACGTCTTCCCCATTCCCAACGAGCTGCGCAGCCCCACGCGTTACCGGATGGAGCCGCGTGCGCAACTGGCCGCCTTCGAGGCCATGGACGAACACGGATGGGAGCTGCTGGCCATTTACCATTCCCATCCCCAGGGCCGGGCCTATCCGTCGGCCATTGACGTGGCCGAAGCCGCGTATCCTGTGGTGTACCTCATTTGGGCACCGGTTGGGGACGAATGGTTCTGCCTGGGCTACTGGCTGGAGGGTGGACGTATCCGCCCGGTGCCGATCCGGTTGCAATGAACACACAGGGGCGAACGACGCCCCGGCCGCCCGCCCCTGCATGAGCTTCCTTCACCCACGCTATAGGGCCTAAATCGCCCGCGCCCGCTCCGCCTCCACGGGATTGCGCAGAATCCCCAATCCTTCAATCTCCACCTCGACCACATCCCCCGATTGCAAAGGCCCCACACCGGCCGGCGTGCCGGTCAGGATGACGTCGCCGGGTTCCAGGGTCATGATGGAAGACACGAAGGCGATGATTTGGGGGATGGAAAAGACCATCTCCCGGGTGGAACCCATCTGCCGCATCTCGCCGTTGACCCGACACAGAATGGTCGCGTCGGTGGGGTCGAACTCGGTGTCCACCCAGGGTCCCAGCGGCGCGAAGGTGTCAAAGCCCTTGGCTCGGGTCCACTGCCCGTCCCGGCGCTGCAGGTCCCGGGCGGTGACGTCGTTGGCGGCCGTATAGCCCCAGATGTACTTGGGCGCTTCGTCCACCGTAATCCAACGCCCCCGTTTGCCGATGACCACCGCCAGCTCGGCCTCGTGCTCCACCTGTTTGGACTGGGGCGGCAGGCGAATGGGGTCCCCCGGGCCGATGACCGCCGTGGGCGGCTTGAGGAAGATGAGGGGCACGGGCGGCACCTCGGCCCCGTGCTCCGCGGCATGGGCCGGATAGTTGCGCCCGACGGCCACAATCTTCCGCGGTTGCACCGGAGCCAGCAGTCGGACCTCCTCCAGGGACCACCGCAACTCACCCCGTTGAT
>WFVP01000272.1 GCA_015491595.1 Anaerolineales bacterium | reverse complement strand
CTCCAGGGCCAAGGCGTACTTCGGCTGGGAGGCGACCACACCCCTGGAGGAGGGCCTGAAGCGCACCATCGCCTGGTGGGAGGAGCACAAGCACGAAATTCTGGCCCGGGAGAGACAATTCATAAACGCGTAACGAATCCATCATGACATCCCGAACCAATCCCAAGCCCTACTACATCGTGCGGCCTCCCGGTCGTTGGGGATTTCCCGATTTTCGAGAACTCTGGCAGTACCGGGAACTCATCTACTTCTTCACCTGGCGGGATTTGAAAGTCCGGTACAAACAGACCCTGCTGGGCGTCTTGTGGGCCTGGCTCCAGCCCTTCATCACCATGGTGGTCTTCAGCATCTTCTTCGGACGCCTGGCCAAGATGCCATCGGAGGGCCTGCCTTACCCCATCTTCGCCTACGCCGGACTCCTCCCCTGGGAGTTCTTTTCCAAATCCTTCAACAAGGCGGGTCGCTCGCTGGTGATGAACCGGCCCATGCTCACCAAGGTGTACTTCCCCCGGTTGGTCATTCCCCTCTCCGTGGTGCTGAGCAGTCTGGTGGATTTTCTCCTGGCCTTCGTGGTCCTGGCCGGACTCATGGTCTGGTACGGTATCGCGCCCACTCCTCGGGTGTGGACGCTGCCCCTCTTCCTTTTGCTGGCGGCGGCAGTGAGCCTGGGGGGTAGCCTCTGGGCCGCGGCCCTCAACGTCCTCTATCGGGATGTGGGGTATGTGCTTCCGTACCTGGTGCAGGTGTTGTTGTTCGTGACCCCGGTGGTCTATCCCACCAGTCTGGTGCCTGAGCAATGGCGTCTGATTTACTCCCTCAACCCCATGGCGGGCGTGGTCCAGGGTTTCCGCTGGGCCCTCCTGGGCGTTGGACCAGGGCCCGACCTGGGCATGGCTATTTCTGTGACCGTTACCCTGTTGGTGTTGTTGGGCGGGCTGGTTTTCTTCCAGGGAATGGAGCGGTACTTTGCGGACCGCGTGTGAGAGCGGGAAGTAAAGGGCGGACGGGTGCTGGTCAGGTTTTCATGGCCGATGGCCTTCTCGCCAGTGACGCAGGAGAGTATCCATGGCGTTGGCCGTTCGCGTGGCGAATCTGAGCAAACAATATCGCATTGGCGAGGCCCGGGGGAAAGTGGAATACCGCACCTTGCGGGACAGCCTGGGTCGGCTCTTCCGTCGCCCCCGCAGCGCAACCATATGGGCCTTGCGGGACGTGTCCTTTGAGATACCCCAGGGCCAGGTGGTGGGCATCATCGGTCATAACGGGGCGGGCAAATCCACCCTGCTGAAAATCCTCTCTCGGGTAACCCGACCCACAGAGGGCTACGCGGAACTCTATGGCCGGGTGGGGTCCTTGCTGGAAGTGGGGACGGGGTTCCATCCCGAACTCACCGGTCGGGAGAATATTTACCTGAACGGTGCCATTCTGGGCATGACCAAGGCGGAAATCGACCGCAAGTTCGACGAAATCGTGGCCTTCGCCGAGGTGGAGAAGTTTATTGATACACCGGTGAAGTTCTATTCCAGCGGTATGTACCTGCGCCTGGCCTTCGCTGTGGCCGCGCACCTGGAGCCGGAAATCTTGCTCGTGGACGAAGTTCTGGCCGTGGGCGACGCCGCGTTTCAACGGAAATGCCTTGGCAAGATGGGGGACGTGGCCCGGGAGGGGCGTACGGTGCTCTTCGTGAGCCACAACATGTCCGCCATTCTGCACCTCACCCAGCGCACCCTGGTGCTCCAGAAGGGCCGGGTCGTCTTTGACGGACCCACCCCCGACGCGGTGGACTTCTACCTGGCCTCGGGGTTCCGGCGGGCCGGCGAGCGCCGCTGGGACCAGGAGGAGGACCCCACATGGGACCCGGCGGGCCCCTTCCGGCCCATTGCCCTGCGGGTGCGGGATGCCCAGGGCCGGGTGACGGACACCGTGCGGGCCGACGAAGCCTTCACCGTGGAATGGGAGTACGCGCTGGAAAAGCCCCTGCGGGGCCTGCGGGTGGGGATTTACCTGCTCACCACCCGGGGGGAATACGTGTTCACTTCCTTTGATGTGGACGACGTGGATATGTACCGCCGATGGGAAGAACGCCCTCCTGGCCGCTACCTCAGCCGGGTCCACGTTCCCGGTCACTGGCTCAACGAGGGTCGGTATATCCTCTCGGTGAACGCCAGCATCTTTGGTGTGCGCACCTTCTTCCATGAGGAGAACGCCCTGTCCTTCCGGGTGGACCCAACGGGCGTGGTAGGTGCCCAGTGGCCCGAGCGCCGTTTGGGGGTGTTGCGTCCCTTGCTTCGGTGGGAGATTTTGCGGAACGCATGATGCGCGGACCTCTTGGATGGCTTGGGTTGGGCCTGCTGACCCTTGTGGTTTGGGCGCCGGGTGGTGGAATCCAGGCGGCAGGGCCTGCCGAGACGGGGTTTCGCTTTCAGACCGCTTCCTTCCCCCTTTGTCCCCCTTCGCCCCTGCAACGCGAGTGGACGGAAACCATGGATGCCGTGCTGGCCCGCACCCAGGGGCAGTGGCGGGTGATGCTGGTGGACGCCCGAGCCGGTTGCGTGCTTTACCAACACGAAAGCACACGGCCGGGACATGTGGCTTCGGCCATCAAGGTGCCCGTTGCCATGCTGACCTTGGCCGCGTTGCAGCAACGGGTGCCGCGGGGGATGTCTTTGGAGACCTATCTCGCCACCCGAGGCCCCAGTCGCACCTACGCCCAACTCTTGCGGGCCATGTTGGTCCATTCGGAGGAAGCGGCCACCCAGACTCTGCTGGAGTTCCTGCTCGCCCGGCGTGTACCGCTGCGCGCAATGCTGGCCCAATGGGGGGCTTCCCACACCGATGTGCTCACCCGTCGTTCGACCGCCGCAGATTTGGCCCGGCTCCTGGTACACCTCTATTGGGGGACGGGACTGTCGTCCGAAGCGCGTCGGGGGATGCTGACCTGGATGGCGGAGTACACCCCCAATGATGCGCTTCGTCTGGGTCGTCTGGCACCGTATCTTCCCCCCGGGGCGCGCCTTTACAACAAACGGGCCACTCTGGTCAAAGAGCAACTCATTGTAGGCGACATCGGTCTGCTCGTCTTTTCCTGGCGGGGGCAGGAACGGGCGTATGTCATGGTGTTGCTTGGTTATGGGGGGACCAAATCCGTCCCTTACGAAACCCTGGAGGCCGAACTGGAGCAGATGGTCCAGGCCTTGGGCCAGGCCCTCTGGCAGAGCCTGGTCACCGAGCCCTGGTTCGCCTGGGGGCGATGGGCCTGGTAAGTTTCACGCGATGGGCGCGCCCAGTTCACTCTCTCCATCGGGTTGAAGCAGCACCACCCGACCATCGGACTGAACAGCCCCCAGAACCAAGACCTCCGACATGAACGGCCCGATTTGCTTGGGGGGAAAGTTCGTTACCGCGACCACCAGGCGTCCCACCAGAGCCTGGGGGTCAGGATACCACCGGGGGAGCTGGGCGGAGCTCTTCTTCACCCCGTAGGGACCGAAGTCAATCCACAGCTTGTAGGCGGGTTTGCGGGCTTCGGGAAAAGGTTCTACCCGAATGATGCGTCCCACCCGCATGGCTACCTTGTCGAAGTCCTCCCAGGTGATGGTGGGTTTCTCCTGGGCCATGATGCACCTCCCTGGTTAGAGGGTTAGGGGGTAAGGGGGCTCACGGTTCG
>WFVP01000271.1 GCA_015491595.1 Anaerolineales bacterium | reverse complement strand
TCCCAGACCACCAGGTCCATTTGCGCCAGCTCCTGCAGGACAGGACCGTACACGTCCTCCAGCGGACGTCCCACGACTCGCTCGAAGCGGGCCCGGGGCACACCCTCCTGGACCAAGCGCAGGCCCATGAACATGAGCTCCTCCGCAGCCTCCCGGGGGCTCACCCGGTGATACACCACCGTAGCCGGGGTCCAGGGGAATGGCCGGACGGGCTCGCGGGCCTTCAGGAGCCGCTGCACGTAAGCCTGGGGCGCCCGGACGTTGGCCGTGCGCACGCCCGCGGCAAAGCCGTGCGCGCCCGCTCCCAAACCCAGGTAGGGCTCCCAGCGCCAGTACTTGAGATTGTGCCGGCAGGCCCTGTCTGGACGGGCCCAGTTGGAGAGTTCATATTGGACGAAACCCGCCTTCTCCAGGACCTCCCGGGTCCACGCGTACATGTCCGCGGCCAGGTCGTCGTCGGGTTCGGGAACCCGACCCCGAGCCACCCAGGCCTGTAAGGGTGTACCGTGCTCCAGGGTGAGCGCGTAACAGGAAAGGTGTTCGGGGGCCAAACGCAGGGCCCAGGTGAGGGTCTTCTGCCAGCGGGCCAAAGGCTGCTCTGGAAGTCCGTAAATCAAATCCAGATTGAGGTTCTCAAAGCCCACCTTTCGGGCCAGGGCCACCGCCCGAATCACCGCGGGAAAATCGTGCAATCGGCCCAGCAAGCGCAGGTCTTGAGGATGCACGGCCTGCATCCCCAGGCTGAGCCGGTTGACGCCCCATCCTCGCAGCACCCGGAGCCCTTCCTCGGTCACGCTTTCGGGGTTGGCCTCCACGGTGATTTCCGCGCCCTCGGCCACCTGGAAATGGGTGTGCAACGCCCGAAACAACCCTTCCCATAGGGAAACAGGGAGCAGGGAAGGCGTGCCGCCGCCAAAGTAGACGGTGTCCACCGGCACGGGTCCGCCGTACTGGCGTCGGACCCAGGCCATCTCCTCCTGCAGGGCCTGCACGTAAGGCCCCATCCAGGCTTCCATGCCCGCGTAGGTGTTGAAATCGCAATAGGAACACCGTTGGCGGCAGAAGGGAATGTGGAGGTAAAGCCCGAACATCATCGCACCAGGGTGGTCCACACCGCAATGGCGACGCCCAAAATGGCCAGGACCAACAGCGCCACATCCACCGCGTACTGTTTCCAGGGTACCTGGGTCGGGGTGCGCCATCGGGAATGGGGCAGCGCCATGGTCCCGAAGAGGGCGGCGCGCAACTGCAGCACGTTGGCCGGTCGCTCGTCGGGATGCAGGCTCATGGCCCACAAAATGGCCCGTTCGACTTCGGGACGGATACGCGGGTTGATTTTGCGAGGCGGTTCGAAACGTTCGGGATGTAGAAAGCGCTCTCGCGCCGTCAAGGGCGGCTTACCGGTCAACAAGTGATACAGCGTCGCCCCAAAGGCGTAGATGTCACTGCGAGGGTCCGTCTGTCCCGGCTCGCTGCCGTACTGCTCCAGGGGCGTATAAGGCAGCGTTCCTTTCCCCTGAATGACCGTGATGGTCGCCTCACCCAACACCATCTCCTTCACCAGGCCGAAGTCCACCAGCTTGACCAGCCCTGTAGGCGTCACCTTGACGTTGCTGGGTTTGATGTCCCGATGCACAATGGGTGGGTTCTGGGTGTGAAGATAATGCAGGGCATCCAAAAGTTGGTCGGCCCAGGCCAGGACGTCCTCTTCATCGAGAAAACGACCCTGGGATTGGGCTTCATACATCAAGGTCAGCAGGTCCTTTCCCGGCACGTAATCCATCACCAGATAATCGGCCTCTTCTTCCGAAAAATAATCCGAAACTTTAGGCAGATTGGGATGGTCCAGCCGGGCCAGGACCGTGGCCTCCCGCAGGAACTGCATCCGCAACTCCTGCTGCCACTCGGGAGGCAGGGCGTTACTATAGCGCACTTCCTTCACCGCGCACCGACGGCCAGGAAGCCGCAAATCCTCGGCCAGGTACACATTCCCCATGCCCCCACGGCCAATGACCCGCACGATTTTGTATCGGTTGCGCAGTTCGGTACCGGGTTTCAGCATCTCCTCCCTTCTTGTAGAACCCTTCGAGATGTACGTTTGTATTGTACACCCTTTCCAGGG
>WFVP01000270.1 GCA_015491595.1 Anaerolineales bacterium | reverse complement strand
CCCCGCCAGGTACTCATCCACCACCAGGCGGCCGATGGGGCTGACTTCCACGTAGGTGGGAGGGTCTCCCAGGCCGCTGAAGTCGGCCATCAGGTGCTTCCGGCGTCGGAGCAGGAAGTCCCGGCCCTTCCGGCCCACCGTCACCCATTGCACGGGCACCGGGTAGTCCTTGAACTTGCGGTAGGCCGCCGTCAGGATTTCCGTGTTGTAAGGGCCCGCCAATCCCCGGTCGGCCGTGATGAGCACCACGGCCACCTGCTTGACCTCCTTCCGAGGAGCCAGCAAGGGATGTAACTGGGCCCGGAGGGGCTCCATGGCCAGGTGGGTGAGCACTTCCCAGGCCTTGGTGGCATAGGGCCGGGTGGATTCCACCATCTGCACCGCGCGCTGCACCTTGCTCGCGCTTACGGCCTGAAGCGCGCGGGTAATCTGGGCAATGTTCTTGACGCTCTGAATGCGCTTTTTGACCTCTCGTGCTGTCGCGGCCATGGCATCTCCTCAATCGCGTGTGCTGGCGGTTGCGGCGTCACGCTTCGGACGCCAGAATCGTTCGCACCAGGTCCCATTCCGAAGGCCGGGGGCGCTGCCACAACCAGGAGGCTTCGAGCCAAAAGCCCTGCAGGGCTCGGCTCACCATCCGGCCTTCGGAGAAGACGGCTTTCCGATAGCCCTCCCCTTCCAGCCAGTGCTGCACCAGGGTGCGGGTTTCTTCATCCACCACCCAGTATTCGGGAATCCGGGCCTGCGCGTATTCCTGGGGTTTGATGTCCAGATCCAGCCGTCGGGTGGAAGGACTGACCACCTCCACCACCAGCCGGGGCCGGGCCTTGACGGGGAAGCCCCGGGCCTTGTCGGCGTCTTCGGGAGCCAGCACGAAGATGTCGGGCTCTCGAATCACCCCAGGGGCTACCCACAGGCCTGCCGGGCCGGTGAGAATTGGACCACATACCTCAGGATGCTGGAGGCAAAAGCCACGCAACACCCCGAGCAACCACTGCACAAGGAGTTGATGTTCGGCTCGTACAGGTGAGTGCACGACCACCTCCCCGTGGACGAATTCCCAGAAGGCGTTTTCCGGTGCCTCCTGGAGATATCGTTCCAGGGTCCATCCGGGAAGATAAACCAAGTAGTCTTCCTGGATGGGGGTTCGGGTTCGTGCATCCACCACGGCCAGCGTCATCTCACACCTCGGCGCAGCCCGGCCCTGAGGGTTACTTCCACGTGCTCATGAACTCTTCCAGGGCCTTCTTCATTTGCTCCTCGATTTCCGGCGTCAGGTCCTTGACCGTTTCAATGCGCTCGATAAGGTCGGGGTAATGGTCCTCCACGAAGCGAATCAAGGCCCGTTCCCACTCGGCCACCCGTTCCACAGGCACGGGGTCCAGGTAGCCGCGGGTGCCGCCGTAGATGGCCAGAATCTCATGGGCCAGGGGCATGGGGGAGTAGCGGGGCTGCTTGAGGAGTTCCTGCAGCCGCAGGCCCCGGTTCAGTTTCGCCTGGGTCGCGGGGTCCAGCTCCGCGGCGAACTGGGCGAACGCGGCCAGCTCCCGGAAGGCGGCCATGTCCAGCCGCAACTGGCCGGCCACCTTCTTCATGATTTTCGTCTGGGCATCGCCGCCCACTCGAGATACGGAGATGCCCACGTTGATGGCCGGTCGGATACCCGCGTTGAACAGGCCGGTTTCCAGATAAATCTGGCCGTCGGTAATGGAAATCACGTTGGTGGGGATGTAGGCCGACACGTCGCCCAGCAGGGTCTCGATGATGGGCAGGGCCGTCAGGGAGCCGCCCGTGCCCCGGACCTTCACAATCTTGTACGCGTCCTTGTTCTCCATACCCTCCAGGTACTGCTCGGCCTCGTGCTTGGCAATGGGGCCGTCAAAGACGGGCGTGCCTTCCACCCGGTCCTCGGCCGCGGCCATGCCGTCCTCGCTCTCGAAATCCTTGGGCACGATGACGTAGTGGTCGGCCAGCCGCGCGGCCCGTTCCAGGAGGCGGGAGTGCAGGTAGAACACGTCACCCGGATACGCCTCCCGGCCCGGAGGACGGCGCATGAGCAGGGAGACTTCACGGTAGGCCCAGGCGTGCTTGGAGAGGTCGTCGTATACCACCAGCACATCTTTGCCCTGCTCCATGAATTCCTCGCCGATGGCGCAGCCCGCGTAGGGCGCCAGGTACTGCAAGGCCGCGGGGTCCTCCGCGGAGGCCACGACCACGATGGTGTACTCCATGGCTCCCAGGGCTTCCAGTTCGTTGATGATGCGGGCCACCAGGGACTTCTTCTGGCCGATGGCCACGTAGATACAAATCATGTCCCGGCTCATGCGCTGGCTCACGATGGCGTCCAGCGCGATGGCCGTCTTGCCCGTCTGCCGGTCGCCGATGATGAGCTCCCGCTGGCCCCGGCCGATGGGAATCATGGCGTCAATGGCCTTGATGCCCGTATGCACAGGCGTGTCCACGTCCTTGCGCTCCATCACCCGGGGGGCGATGCGCTCCAGCGGGCGGTACTTCTCGAACCGGATGGGGCCTTTGCCGTCCAGGGGCTGTCCCAGGGGGTTGATGACGCGGCCAATCAGGCCTTCGCCCACGGGCACCGAGGCGATGCGCCCTGTGGCATACACTCGGGTGCCTTCCCGGATGCCCTCCATGGTGCCCATGATGATGATGCCCACGTTGTCCTTTTCCAGGTTGAAGGCGATGCCCAGGGTGCCGTTCTCGAACTGAACCAGCTCCTGGGCCCGGACGTTGGGCAGGCCGGTGGCCCGTGCAATACCGTCGCCGGCTTCAATCACATAGCCCACCTCTTCCACGGCCACGGTGGGCTGGAAGGTCTCGATCTGCTTCTGCAGTTCCGCGGTAATCTGGTGGAACAGGTCCGTCATTGTCCACGACCTCCTGCACAGGGTTGCCGTTCCGGTTTTCGGGGGAAGTATACGCGAAAGCCGCCGAATTGACCAGGGCGTTTTCTTCGGTGCTCCGGCCGGAAGGGGTGTTGGGGGCCAAAAAAGGTGGGCAGCGGTCGAAGCCGCTGCCCACCTTTACGGTTCAGTCGTCCTGGGTCAGGCTCGCGACTGTATCCCGGTCCAGGCGCTTGACCACGGCGGTTACCAGGGCCACGGCCCGGTCGAAGTCTTCCCGATGCAAGAGGGTGCTGTGGGAGTGGATGTACCGGGTGGGGACGGAAATCACCACCGTGGGTACGCCCGTCTTGTACACGTGAATGCGCGCGCCGTCGGTGGCGCCGCCTTGGATGGCCGAGAGCTGCAAGGGAATTCCTTCCTCCTCGGCTACCTGAATGACCAGGTCCCGCAGCTTGAGGTTGGGAATCATGGCCCGGTCGTACACCAGCAACGTGGGTCCCTGGCCGAACTTCACCGGCGCTTCCTCGGGCTTGATGCCGGGGGTGTCCCCCGCGATGTCCACTTCCAGGATGATGGCCACGTCGGGCTCCACGCTCCAGGGCGCGGTGGCGGCCCCCCGCAGGCCCACCTCCTCCTGGACGGTGGCCACGCCGAACACGGTGTTGGGGTGTTCCTCGCCTTGCAGGGCCCGCAGTACTTCCACGGCCACGGCGACCCCCACCCGGTCGTCGAAAGCCTTGGCCACGTAGACCTTTTCGTTGGCCATGACCTCAAAGGCGGCGTGGGGGATGATGGGGTCGCCGATGCGCACACCCATCGCCTCCACCTCTTCCCGCGAGGTCGCCCCCACGTCGATGAACATGTCCTTCTTGGGCACCAGTTTGTTCCGTTCGTCCGGAGGGATGAGGTGGGGAGGCTTGGCGCCGATGACGCCCAGCACGTCCCCTTTGTGGGTCTTGATGACCACCCGGTGGCCCAGCAAGGTCTGGTCGAACCATCCGCCCAGAGGAACGAAGCGAATCATGCCCTGGTCGGTGATGTACTTGACCATGAAGCCGATTTCGTCCATGTGGCCGGCCAGCAGCACCCGGGGCGCTTCCGCGGTTCCCGGCTTCTTGCAGAAGAGGTTGCCCATGCGGTCCTGAAAGACCTCACCCAGCTCCTGGAAGTACTCCCGCACGATTTTCCGCACCGGCCCTTCGTATCCGGGCACGCCATGGGCCTCGGTCAGACGACGCAACAGGGTCAAACGGGTGTCCTGGGTCATGGCTCACTCCCTTGGGTGAAGATTGTGCAGGTCTGGCACGTGTCGTGTACGAGGATAACGGAAAGCAGGGACCGTGTCCAGGTGCAGCACGCCCTGGGAGCAGGGCCCCGGCTTGGCGGTGCCCGTTCGGCCCCACCCAGGCACATGTCCCCCGGTCATTGGCTCACGACGGGTCCGGGGTGGCGTCCGCGGACTTCGAGGACGGGGGCGAGACTTCGTCGGGTTCGGTAGAGGACGGCTCCCCCTCCCAAGAGGGTAGGGCGGTTTCCTGTTGGGAAATGGACGTCTCCACCGGAGGCCAGACCGCTCCCGGTGCTTCGGGGGCCGGGGTCGGGGTCCAGGGCGCGTCCGATGCGCCTTCGCCTGGAGGTGCTTCCACAGGGCGCTCCCCTTCCTCCGGCGATTCCGGCTCCCGCTGCCAGGCGCTCCAGAGCAGGAGCAGGATGCCCAGGGTGATGGCCACGTCGGCGAAGTTGAACACCGGGAAATCGTCCACGGCGATGAAATCCGTGACGTAGCCCCGCCAGATGCGGTCCGTCAGGTTGCCCAGGGCTCCCCCCAATTGCAACGCCAGGGCCCAACGAAGCCAGGAGTCCTGGGCCAGATGGGGGTAAAAGCGAATCAAGGCCAGGGTAATTAGCAACGCCAGGATGGTCCACCCCCAACTGAATTCCTGGAACAGGCCGAAGACGCCCCCACGATTGAACCAGTGGACGATGCGAACGGACAGGGGGCCCTGGAGCACCGGGATCATGGCCCCCAGGGCCAGGTTTTCGCGAATCCAGGCCTTGGATGCCTGGTCCAGGGCCCAGACGCTGCCGGCCACCAGGGCGAGGAACAGGTAATGCCATCGTACGGTCTTCATGCATCCTCCTGAGG
>WFVP01000269.1 GCA_015491595.1 Anaerolineales bacterium | reverse complement strand
AGACAGCCCTGGTGCGGGTGCGCCTCGCCGGCATTTGTGGCACCGACCTGGAGATGGTGAAGGGCTATTACCCCTTCACCGGTGTGCTGGGCCACGAGTTCGTGGGGGAAGTGGTGGCGGCTCCCGATGCCCCCGATTGGGTGGGACGCCGGGTCGTGGGGGAAATCAACGTGGTGTGCCATGCCTGCGATATGTGTCAGCGGGGGCTGGAACGTCACTGTCGGAATCGTACGGTTCTGGGGATTTTAGGCCGCCATGGTGCCTTTGCCGAGTACCTGACCCTGCCCCTGGAAAACCTGCATCCGGTGCCCGATGAAGTGCCCGATACGGTGGCCGTCTTCACCGAGCCCCTGGCCGCCGCGCTGGAGATTCTGGACCAGGTCCACCTGCAGCCTACCTCCCGGGTGCTGGTCGTGGGCGTCGGGCGACTGGGCCAGCTCATCGTGCGGGTGTTGGCGCTGACTGGGGCCCACGTTGACGTGGTCGCGCGGCGGGAGAGGCAGCGGGCCCTGTTGCGCCGATGGCATGTGGACTTTCGGACCGCGGAGGAGGTGCCCGAAGGAGCCTACGATGTGGTGGTGGAAGCCACGGGGAACCCGGAAGGCTTCGCCCTGGCGCGGCGGGCGTTGCGTCCCCGAGGGATGCTGGTGCTCAAGAGCACCTATGCCGGGCATCTCCAGGTGGATTTTTCCCGGGTGGTGGTGGACGAGCAAACCCTGGTGGGCTCGCGCTGCGGCCCCTTTGACGCGGCGTTGCGTCTGTGGTCCCGAGGGCTCATCGACCCCCGTGACCTGATAGAGGCCACCTATCCCCTGGCCCAGGGAGAGGAGGCCTTCGCCCATGCAGCCCAGCCGGGCGTGTTCAAGGTGCTGCTGGCGCCATAAAAAGCGAACGGCACCCCAATTTGGGGTGCCGTCTTTTTCATGCCCCCACGGGGACTCGAACCCCGACCGCGGGCTTGAAAGGCCCGTGTCCTAACCACTTAGACGATGGGGGCTCACGGCACGGCTCATTATAGCAGGGGAAGAAAACCCTTGTCAACGTTGGCCGCCAAATTTCGAACACGCTCCTTTATCTGAGCTCGGGACATGGTCTGAACTTACCTTTGCCCCTTGACAGATTCGAACAAATGTTCTAATATGGGAGTACCCTAAACTGCAGGAGGTGGATGATGTCCACTGGCATTCGACGCCTGGCCGTTCCCCGGGGTTCGTTGATGGGGGTCTTGCTGCTGGTCGCCCTGCTGGCCTTCGAAACCTTCAATTTCAGCACCACGGATTTTGCATTGCATGACCTCTTGGGCGAACTCAAATTCCTGGGTATCCGCTGGTCCGTCATCCTGGCCGTAGCCTTCTGCGGCATCGACTTCGCGGGCATCGCCCGCCTCTTTTCCATGGACCAGGATGAGGAACCGGTGGAGACCTGGTATCTGTTCGGCGCCTGGTTCCTGGCCGCCACCATGAACGCGATGCTGACGTGGTGGGGGGTGAGCGTGGCCCTGCTGGAACACGTGCCCACAGGGGCTTCCGTGTTGGGGCAGAAGACGGTGATGACGGTGGTGCCCATCTTCGTGGCCGTGATGGTCTGGCTGGTGCGCATTCTGCTCATCGGCACCATCACCGTGGCCGGACCGCGCATCTTCCAGTGGCATTTCGGCATCGCGTCCAACAACGGTCGTGGCCGCGCCGCTTCTCTGGGTCGCACCGCTGCCAGCTCGCGAGTGCGGTCCGTCCGCTCCCTGCGCCCGGCCACGCCGGCCCGGCCTGCGTCGTCCACCTCGTCCGCGCACGCACCGGTGGGAGAGCCCACGTATGAGCCTCTGGCCACTGCACCCCGCACCCCCCGTCCGGCAAGCAAACGCCTAGTATGAGGGCGTCAAGGCTGCCTCACACCCCAGGCGCGTCCACCCAAAGGCGGCGGCTCCCATTTGGAGCCGCCGCCTTCTTCCATGCCTCCCCACAAACTTCCATGCAGCCTGGGCAGGAAGGGCCCGAAGGGCCTATGGAGCGGATACTACTTCGGGACGCACCATGTCCCATGTGGAACCACCGTCCCGAGTCAGGGTGAGCACCTGCTCCGTGCCGTTATCTGCCAAAGCCCAGCCGTATTTGGAGTTCAGGAAGAAAAACAGCCCCCGCCAATGCACTTCCTTGATCTTCTCCCACGAAAGGCCGCCGTCGTTGGTCCGATAGATGAAGCTGGAACGGACAGGTTCGGAGACGGCATAGGGGTGGGGGCCGAAGGCCAGACCCTCCTTGGGATTGAAAAAGCGCACCCGCTGGGCCACCACCGGCAGGGGAAGCACGACCTGTTGCGGACCCTCCATATGCACCACGTAGGCCTGAGGGTCCTCATAGGGGCAGGTGAGCAACACCGTTCCCACATCCCGGGCCCACAGGTGGGGGCTCGCGGTATCGCATGTGGGCGCTTGCAGGATGTCCTTGACCCCCGGCGGAACCAGAGTTTCCGCGCGCCAGGTCACTCCCCCGTCCTCCGTGACCACCAGCACGCCGCCGGGCGCCACGCCGTTGGATTTGGTGGCCCATCCGTAGCCGTCAGGAGTGAAGGCCAGGTCCGTGGTGTACAGGGACATCAAATCCGCCGCCCCTTCGTTCCAGGGGTCCGTCACCCGGTGCCACGTCACCCCGCCGTCTTGCGAGGCGAACAACGCGGCGTAATCGTGGTGCATCCCCCCTTCCAGGTGCACCAGGAGCCAAAGCCGAGAGGCGTCGGTCGCCACCAAGGGACCCGGGGCGAAGCGGATCTCGTCTTCTTTCATCGCAATGGGCGCGGCCTCCCATGTGCGTCCGCCGTCTTGTGTCCGCCACACCACGGGAGAAGCCTGGGTCAGGTCCTCCACGGGATACGCGACCCACGCTCGGTCACCGTCCCACACCGCCAGCGCCGGCCGCTGGCCTCTGTCCCCAGCCAACGGAGGCGAGACGTCGGTCCACGTCCGGCCCCCATCCTGAGTGCGAAGCAGGTGGTAGACGGTTTCGTTCCGCGTGCCGATGGCCCATCCCTGCTGCTCATCCACCATCCGCAACGCCACCAGGGCAATGGGACCCGCCCCCAGGGGAGAGAGCCGGAGCCCTTTGAGGGCCATCGGCGTCGCCGTGGGCGTGGGCTGGAGGGTGGGTGTGGACGTCGGCTTGGGGGTTGGAGACGAGGGGGGCATGGT
>WFVP01000268.1 GCA_015491595.1 Anaerolineales bacterium | reverse complement strand
TGGCGATACCGTTCAGGGCGAGATTCAAATCCGCGGTTCCGCATCCATCCCCAATTTCGCCTTCTACAAAGTGGAGTTCGCTCCTAAAGGAACGGCCCTGTTCCTGACGATTAAAGCCGGACGGGAGCCTAAGGTGGACGACGTGTTGGTCGAGACCTGGGATACCGCTCTGCTAGAACCCGGCGAATACCTGTTGCAATTGGTGGTGGTGGACACCGCGGGGCAGGCCAAGCCCCCATGTCGGATTTTGATTCACGTCCAACCCTGAAGGTCTTGCCCGCCTTTGAACCAGGAGGGATGCCATGACCGACACCTCCCTTGCTCGCCCTCCCCATACCTGGCAAATCTGGTGGATGGCCGCCCGGCCCAAGACCCTGCCCGCATCCCTGGCCGGGGTGGTCGCGGGTCTGGGCCTGGCTTGGGCCCAGGGCGTCTTTCGGCCCGGCGTGGCCCTGGCGACCCTGGTGGCCGCCATGTTGTTGCAAATCGGCGTGAACCTGGCCAACGACGCCCAGGACTACCAACGCGGCGCCGACCGGCCCGAGGAGCGTTTGGGCCCGCCTCGGGTCACGGCTCTGGGATGGCTGCCCCCGGAGACCGTGTTCCGGGGTGCCTGGGTGACCTTTGGCCTGGCCGCCCTGGTCGGCGCCTACCTGGTCTGGGTCGGCGGCTGGCCCATCCTGGCCATTGGTCTGGCCGCCATTCTGTCGGCCTGGGCGTACTCCGGGGGACCGTATCCCCTGGGGTATCACGGCCTGGGGGAGGTTTTCGTGTTCGTTTTCTTCGGTCCGGTAGCCGTGGCCGGTACCTACTACTTGCAAACCGGCGAACTGCACCCCTGGGTGGGATGGGTTGGCACAGGCGTGGGTTTGTTGGTCACGGCCATCCTGGTGGTGAATAACTATCGCGACCTGGAAACCGATGCTCGGGCAGGAAAGCGCACCCTGGCCGTGCGGCTGGGAAGACGCGGGACCCAGGTGGAGTTCGCCCTGTTGTTGCTGATGCCGTATGCGCTGCCTGTGGTGGGCAGTGTTCTGGGAAATACGCCGCCGACGTGGTTGGTGGTGTTCTTCTCGTTTCCCCAGGCTTTGGGTCTGTTGCGGGCCTTTCGCGAGCGCACCGGTCGTGCCCTGAACCCGCTGCTGGCCCAGACGGGACAGTTATCCCTGGTGTATGCCCTGTTGAGCGCAGTGGGCTTCATCGTGGCACGTTATCTGGCCTGAGGGAGCGTTGTGAAAAGTCGACGGGAGGAAGGAACATGCTGCCCGAAGACGTGGCCCCAAAAGGGACCTGGGTGACCTGGGCCGAAGTGGACCTGGATGCCCTGGCCCATAACGTCCGACAGGTGAAGGCCTTCGTGGGGGACAAGGTGGAGGTCATCGCCGTGGTGAAGGCGGATGCCTATGGGCACGGCATGGTCCCCGTCGCGCGAACCGCATTGCAGGCCGGCGCGACCCGCCTGGCCGTCCACCGGGTTCAGGAGGGCATCGTCCTTCGTCGGGCCGGTATCGAGGCGCCCATTTTGATTCTGGGGTACGCGCCCTTGGACGCGGCATCCCTGGTGGTGCAGTACCGGCTCACGCCCACGGTGCTGACCCAGGCCTTCGTGGACGTCCTCAATAGCCTGGCTCCCGCGGGGTTTCCCGTGCACGTCAAGGTGGACACGGGCATGGGCCGTTTCGGCCTCCTCCCCCATGAGGTGGTGGAGTTTCTGACCTATGTGCGAAGGGCCTGTCCCAACCTGAAGGTCGAGGGCCTGTATACCCATTTCGCCACCGCGGACGAAGCGGACACGGCGTACTTGCGGCGGCAGTGGGAGACGTTCCAGGCGGTGATGGCCCGGGTGCAGGATGCAGGTTTTGACATTCCTTTCAAACACGCCTGCAATAGCGCAGCGACTTTCGCCCTGCCCGAAGCCCATTTGAACGCCGTGCGCCCGGGGATTGCCCTGTACGGGATGCGCCCTTCCCTGGAGTGGGAAGCGCCCGTGCCTTTGCGCCCTGTGCTCAGCCTCAAGAGCCGGGTGGCCCGGGTGCGAGTGTTGCCGCCCGGGAGCAGCATCGGGTATGGACGCACCTACATCACCCCCCGCGCGCAACGGGTGGCCCTGGTGCCGGTGGGTTACGGTGACGGTTACGTGCGGGCCCTTTCCAACAAAGGCTACGTGCTCATCCGGGGGAAGCGGGCCCGCATTCTGGGACGGGTGAGCATGGACCAAATTGTGGTGGATGTGGACGCCATCCCCGATGTGGCCATGGAAGACGAGGTCGTCCTCATCGGCACCCAGGGACGGGAGCGCATCACGGCCGAAGAAGTGGCGGCCTGGGCCGGCACCATCAACTACGAAGTGACCACCCTCCTCCAACCCCGTGTGCCGCGCTTTTATCGGCCCTCCGACGGACCGGCCGGACTGGTATAATCCCCCTCGTACCACCGGACGTTGTGGATGCACGGAGTTTCGCCGGGGAGGTGTTCCATCATGCAATTTCCGTTCCCACCGGGGACGTTTTTCGTGCCCGACCCCGATGACCCGCCTCGTCCACCGGAAGAGGTGGAGGTGCGGGAGGTACGCATTGAACCCTGGCCCGATGGTCGGCGCATTAAGGTGTGGGTCATCTTGACGCCTTTCCAGACCCGACCCCATGTGGAAATCGAGGTTTTCAACGCCAAGGAACAGGTGGTGGCTTCCCTGAGCGTGGTGGAGCCCATCAGCCCAGAACTGGAATTCACCCTGCACTTGCGGGATGCACAACCCGGTCAGGCGTACCGTCTGGTGGTTTCCGTACAGTACCCGCCCCCGGATTACAAGCCCCAGGCCCCTGAGGAAGGGGAGGAGTGGACGTTTCCGGAAATGCGGGAAGTCCATCGGTATGAGCACACCTTCGATTTAACCCCTTCGCCTTTCGACTTTTGAGCCCATGACCCTGCCCTCGCTCTTCGTCCAACGTATGCAGGCTTTTCTGGGGCCGGAGGAGTTCGCCGCTTTTCACCGGGCCTTGCAACAGCGGCCTGTGGTCGGTTTACGGGTGAACACCCTCAAGATTTCCCCCACCGACTTCTTGAGGAAAGTGGATTGGACCCTGGAGCCGGTCCCCTGGTGTCCGGAGGGGTTCTATCTGCGGAGCGAGGACGTGCGTCCGGGCAAGCATCCGTATCATGCGGCCGGGCTGTATTACCTGCAGGACCCTTCGGCCATGGCGCCGGCCGCGCTGTTGGACCCCCAGCCGGGCGAGTGGGTGCTGGATTTGGCCGCGGCGCCCGGCGGTAAAACGACGCACCTGGCGGCCCGCATGCAAAACCAGGGCCTGCTGGTGGCCAACGACGTGCAACCCCGGCGCCTACGGGAACTTGCCCACAACCTGGACCGCTGGGGAGCCACTCATACGGTGGTGACCCAGGCCCTGCCCGGCCGACTGGCCCGCTTCTTCGGCCCCGTTTTCCACCGGGTGTTGGTGGACGCGCCCTGCTCGGGGGAAGGCATGTTTCGCAAGGACCCTAAAGCCCGCTCCACCTGGAGTCCGTCCCTGGTCCAGCGTTGCGCGCAGATGCAACGGGGCATTCTCAAAGCCGCGGCTCACCTGGTGCGTCCCGGGGGCTACCTGCTTTACAGCACCTGCACCTTCGCGCCGGAAGAGGACGAAGGCGTCATCGCCCGTTTCCTGGATGAGCATCCCGAGTTTGAGGTGGTCCCGGTCCCCCATGTGCCGGGCTTTTCGCCGGGGCGGCCCGACTGGCTTCAGCCCCCGGGACCCGAAACCCTGCGCCATGCCGTGCGCCTATGGCCCCATCAGGTGGAGGGGGAAGGCCACTTTCTCGTGTTGCTCCGTCGTCGGGAGGGACCGGAGCCCGAACCTGCCCGGACTCCGCGTCGGCGAGCCGTTCCCGCAGAAGCCCTGCGGTTCTACCGTGCTTTCGTGAAGGAAACCCTGACCGAAGACCCTGTTCCCCAAGAGCGCCTGGCCTTGTTCGGCGCCCACTTGTATGCCCTTCCCCCAGATGCACCGGACCTCAAGGGCCTGCCTGTGATACGATGGGGATGGTGGCTGGGCACGGTGAAAAAGGGGCGCTTTGAGCCTTCTCATGCCCTGGCCCTGGCGTTGCATCCCCAGCAGGCCAAGGAGGTGGTTGCCTATCCTCCGGACCATCCTCACTTGCGGACGTTCTTCGCCGGGGGGGCCTGGTCTTCCCCCGGACCGGAGGGTTGGGTTTTGGTGCTGGTGGAGGACCATCCCGTGGGATGGGCGAAACGGGTGCAGGGTCGGTTGAAGAGCCGCGCGCCTCGCTGGTTACGTCGTTGGGAGTGAAGCCATGCGCAGATGGCTTTTGGGGAGCTTCCTGTTGGGCATCGGCGGCGTTCTCGGGTTGCTCCTGGGGTGGACGCTGGCCCGGGCCGGAATGGGCGCGCAGGCTCCCTTCCCGGAGGGGGGCACGGAGCCGTCGCCCGTGCTCCCCTTGTCGCCCACCGCGACCCTGCGCCCCTTGCCCACGCTGACACCTACATTTTCCCCCACTCCTTCCCCG
>WFVP01000267.1 GCA_015491595.1 Anaerolineales bacterium | reverse complement strand
GTGGGCGCGATGTCTCGAATGAAAGGCGTGATGAATTCGAACTCGTAGGTCACCGCCACCAACACCCGGGTCTCATAGGGCGCGTCCAGGCGACCCGCGGTTTCCTGGGGCGTGCAGGAGGGCGGCGAGGTGTCCGTGGGCGGGTTGTACACGCCGCCGGGATTGGCGCACACCGTGACCTTGAAGAACCCCGGCTCCTTCCACTTCGCCGCGGGGTTCTTGGCCAGACCCTGGGTCAGGTTGTTCACCACCTCTTTGATGGAGGGCAGGCGCGCGGCGTCGATCTCCCGGAACTCGGGATTCTGGTAATTGATCAGACAAGCGTAACCCAAACCCCGGTCCCCATCCCCATCGCCATCCGCGTCTCCGGGCAGGTCCAGGTCCGTGCAGTACTTCTGCATCCATTCGCCCGAAGCCGCGTACCGAGCGCCCTCCTGGGCGGCGTTGGTCACCAGGACCCAGGCATGGAACAACCGCCCGTACTCAATCGTCCCGAACACCAAAAGGAGGGCGATGGGGAGCACCAGGGCGAATTCCACCAAACCTTGGGCACCGGGCCGAAATCGTCGCCAACGCGCCAACATGACTCCCTCCCTACTGCCTAATGGGATAACCGGGTGAAAATCCGTCGAGCAATCTCATCCAGGACCTCCCGCACATCGGAACCTTGACGCAACCAGAAATAGTTCCCGCACTTCTGACGGTTACCCGTAGGGACGTAAGGCTCGTTCCGACAGGGGTCCGTGGTGGGGTCGTTGTCGTCGCCCAGCGCGGCCAGATAGCGCAGGAAGAAGGCGCCTGCCGGCGGGTCGCCGGGTTCACTGGCCGCCAGGCTGACCACCTCATCCCCAATACCCACGGTGAAGATGACCGCCTCCAGCCCGGGGAAGGGGCATCCCCGGGAGGCAGCTTCCGCGGGATCACTGGGGCAGCCCAGTTTATCGCCGTAGTAATAGGCGTAGTCCTCTGCATCGAACAAGGGGTCGCTTCGGATGTTCGTCCGGCGACTGGGCACCCACCGGCCGTTCACATAGCGGGCCACATCCAGGTCGCGGCACTGGGCATAGGCGGGGATGGACGTCCCCGGGTTGATGACGCTCCACTGAGTGCTGGAAGGACAGTACCCAAAGGGCAGTTCCTTGAGGTTCTCGGAGCTCAGCGTCCCAGGGGGTTGCGGCGGCAACGGGTAGTCGTCCTTGGGCGTCACGCCTCTGGGGGGATTCAAGGGGTCCCCGGTGTCCGATTGCACCCAGGTGGCGAAGGTGGCGTTGGGCACCCCGGTGGAGAGGAGGATGACGACCCGCAAGGCGTCGTCCCGCCAGTCGGTGTACAACACCCGACCCGCTTCCCGCAACGCGCCGCCGATGTTCGTGCTGGTGCAGGTGGACACATCGTCGTTGCCGTCCCCCAGAATCAGGGTCAGGGTGCAGGAGTTGCCCCGATACTGGCAGTCCCCTCCCTGGGCCGGGTCGCAGGGCACCCCGTTGGAGTCCGTGTACGTGCGCACTACACCGGCCCAGGCGGGCTGACCCGCGTCCAGCCAGTCCTTCAACGTCACCCCGGGGTCGTACACCGTCAGGTTGTTGAGGTAAGGCTCCACGTCCCGATACCGTTTGAACCAAGGCGAGGAACCGTTCATCACGATGTACGTTCCCCGAGGCGCCGGTTCCCAGCCGGTGGAAAAGACCACGATGGCCAGCCGGTCCTGCTCCAAACAGTCGTCGGGGTTGGACGGGTTGTTGCAGGGCAGGTCCAGAATCTGCCGGGCGAATTGCTTGGCGGCTCGGCGAATGTACTCAAAGGGCAGGCAGGGGTTCGCGGGGTCAACATTGCACTTCGCCGGGTCATCGAATTCATGGTCGGGTTTCGTGGGATCGGCCCCGCGACCATACGCCAGGGAGGCAGAAATGTCGATGACCAGCACCACGTCCAGGGAAGCGGCCTCGCCTACGGCGGAGGCCGTCACCGTGACCGTCTTCAACCCGAAGAGGCGGATGAAGGCCGTCTCATAAGTGACCTGGGCCTGCACCCAGACCTTCTTTCGTTGCCGGGGGAAGCACAGGTACATGTCGGGGACGGTGCGGATGTCCGTGGCGGGGTCATCGCACAGGCCGTCCATGGAGGTGACGATTTTCATGTCCGCCACGTTGAAGCCGTTGAGGGCCAGCACCTCCTCGGCCGCGGCCCGCATGGCGGACCGCATCTCGTTCATATTGGCATACTGCCCGCGGAAGTGGGCCGCGGCGGCCATGGCCGCTGCATCCACCGCGCGGCGCACCTGGGCCCGAAAGATGAGGTACTGGGCCAGGTCCAGGGCAAAACCCGTAAAGGCAATCAGCACCAGCGTGCCAATCGCCAGGATAATCAAAATCTGTCCTCGAGGGCGGTTGCGCATACGGCGCCGGACGTTCACCATCATCTCCGTCCGCTCCTTGGTTCAGGGTACCCGCGTCGGCGTCGGTGCAGCCGAATGGAGCGGCATAAACGTATACGCGTACAGGGGCAGGGGGTCGGGGACGAAAGCCTGAATCCAGGGCAACCCCAACTTGTGCTGATAGCCGTAATACACTTCCACCAGGACGTAGCCCGCACTGGTCCCCGCCAGTCCCTGGGCGGCCAGCAGATCGCGAATCCGCTTCGGCGTCATCGAGGTCCCCCGCACGCCGAAGTAGCTCCAGTATCCCCCATCCACCGCGGGTTCTCGCGCGGTCACCAGATTGGGGCTGCCCGCCGTAAAAGTGAACACCGAAATGACGATATCATCCCCCCGAGCGGGGTCCAGGTAAATGGGCGGGGAGTGGGTCTCCAAACCCTGTTCCGTCAGCCGGGCCAACTTGCAGTAGAAATCCTCGTTACAAACGTCCTCACTGAAGGACGGGCTCCGTCGGTCGCACGAGGGCGCCCGCGACGTGCCATGACACTCGTTGCGGAACAACAGGCGATGGTCGTTGTCGATGGCGAACCGCCCGGCATTGCGTGTCGCCATCACCAAACTGCTGTAGTCCAACATCCAGAAACCGAACTCCACCAACCCCGAAAGGATGATTAAAAGAAGAACGAACATCAGAGCCATTTCCACCAGGCTCTGGCCTTTCCAACGCTGACCCGAGGAACGCCGAAACCGTCCCAACATGACCCTTCGCGGAAACACCACCGTCCCTCTCCCGAGGCCGTCTGGCTACATTAAACGACACCCCTCCTCATTATACACATTCCCCCTGGGAAGTGTAACGAATTTCGTTTATCATCGTCTTAGCACATTTACCTAAAATTCCAACCCCGGTTGTCCCGCACCCGAGGTCGGGTATACTCAAATCAAACGCACACATTCCCCAAGGAGGAAGGCTCCGCCCATGCCAACGCGCATCCCCCAGGTTCCCGGACACCCCCTTCTGGGTGCCCTTCCCTACATGCGGGATCCGCTCACCTTCTTTGCCCGCGTTGGGTTGATGTTCCCGGAAGGTCTGGCCTACCTGCCCCTTGGACGTCGAAAGGTGCTCCTGGTCTGGCACCCGGATTTCGTGCAGGCGATCCTGGAGACGCGGGCCGGAACGGTCTACCAGCGCGGGGACAGCATGGAGCCCGTGCGGGTCTTCCTGGGGGAGAGCATCGTGACCACCGACGGTCCCACGTGGCACCGCAAACGCCGTCTGCTCCAGCCAGTATTCCGCCGGGAACGCATCGCCCGTTGGACCCCTTTGATGCAGGACGTGACCACGCTTTCCCTGCGCCGCTGGCGTCCGTCGGACCCCGTCGGCACCCTGGCCCGTTGGGTACCGCCCATGGCCGAAGCCGCCGCCCAGGTGCTGACCCGGTGGGAACCCTGGGTCCGGGAGGGCCAGGGGATGGACATCCACCAGGCGATGATTCACCTCACCCTGGCCATCCTGCTTCGCACCGCCTTCAGCCTTTCCGTGGACGCCCGGACCACCGAAACCCTCCACCAGGCCTTCGCCACCATCCAGCAATTCCTCCAAACATGGGTCTGGAGTCCTCTACGCCTTCCTTTGTGGGTTCCCTTTCCCTCCCACCGCCGCTTCCAAAGGGCCCTTCGCCAGGTACGCACTGCGGTACAGCAGGTCATCCAGGCCCGTCGGGCCTCAAAGGAACGCCACGACGACCTCCTGGACCAGCTCCTTCACGCCCAGGACCCGGAGACTGGTCGCCCCCTGGAGGACCGGGAAATCCAGGACGAGGTCCTGGCCTTCTTCTTCGCGGGACACGAAACCACCGCGGTCACCCTCTCCTGGATGTGGTACCTACTCTCCCAGCATCCTCACATCGAGGACAAAATGCGGGAAGAAATGTTCAACCTTCTGGACGACCGGCCCATCACGTTTGAAGACGTCTACCGCCTGACCTACAGCCGCATGGTCTTCGAGGAAACCCTGCGCCTGTATCCGCCCGCGTGGATTCTTTCCCGCACTGCGGTCCAGGAGGACATGCTGGGGCCCTTCTTCATCCCCGCGGGGACCCACATCCTGGTCGCGGCGTATGTCACCCACCGTCACCCCCATTGGTGGACGAACCCCCTGGGCTTCGATCCGGAGCGCTTCCGACCGGAACGCAGTCAGGGGCGACCACGTTACGCGCATTTCCCCTTCGGCGGTGGCCCCCACACCTGCATTGGCGCCACCTTTGCGCTGGTAGAGACCATGGTCATCCTGAGCACGGTCATGCGCCGGTATCGCCTGGAACAGATGCCCGGCTTCCCCGTGCGGCCCAAACCCATGCTCACCATTCACCCCTGGCCGGGGGTGATGATGCGCGTCCATCCCCTCTAACCCTGGAGGTGCGCCATGTCCGCGAACGCGCCCCCTCGCATTACCGACCCACCCCCACCGCAGGTCCAGGCCGACCTGGCCCACCTGCGCACCGCCCTGGACGAGGCCATCCTGCCCAAAATCATGGACCGAAACCTGATCATCGCCACCTGGAACATCCGCTCCTTCGGCAGTCTGACCAAGAAATGGCAGGCCGGCCCCCACGATTCGCCCAAACGAGATTATCAGTCCCTTCTGGCCATCGCGGAAATCATCTCCCGCTTCGATGTGGTGGCCATCCAGGAAGTCAAGGGCAACCTGCGAGCCCTGCGCTATTTGCTCAAGGTTCTGGGACCCCACTGGGGCCTGTTGCTCACCGACGTGACCCTGGGACACAAAGGGAACGCCGAGCGCATGGCCTTCGTCTTCGACACCCGCCGGGTACAGCCCTCGGGTTTGGCCGCGGAACTGGTGGTCCCACCCGAATGGATGAACCGCATTGGAGAACATACCTTACGGGAACAATTCGCCCGCACCCCGTATGCCGCCAGCTTCCGGGCAGGGGCCAGGACCTTCATTCTGGTCACGCTGCACATCCTGTACGGCAAAGTCCCGGAGGACCGGCTTCCCGAAATCCGTGCCATCGCAGAGTGGATGGCCCAATGGGCCCGCCAGGTGAACCGCTGGCACCACAACCTCATCGTGCTCGGAGACTTCAACATCGACCGATTGGGCGACCCCCTGTACGAAGCCTTCACCAGCACGGGGCTTACCGTGCCGGAAGACCTGCTGGGCCTGCCCCGGACCCTGTTCAGTGACCCTCAACAACCCAATCTGAGCAAGTTCTACGACCAAATCGCCTGGTTCACCGAGGAAAGCGGGCTCCCGGCCCTCTCGCTGGACTATCTGGCGGGAGGCCACTTCGACTTCGCCCCCCATGCCTTGGCCTCTCTCGGTCTGAGCAAGCAGGCCCTGTCCTGGCGGATTTCGGACCACTATCCCCTGTGGGTGGCCTTCCGTTTGCGTGGATAAGCGTGGGGGATACCATTCCCGGGCCCCGGCTTTTTTCGTTCTCCATGCGTTGGGCGTGTTTGCTTTAGGAGCGTTGCCCTTGCTTGAACAAATCGCGGGCCCGTTCCTCATTCAGAAGAGCAGGATCTAGACTCCAACAAGAAGAGCTCACGCATGGTCTCGGGGATGGGGCGTCGAGCACGGACGTGGAAAAACCGCTCGAAGGCTTGCAAAAAGGCGTCCAACGTGTAGTCGGAAAAGATGTCACGGCGGTGGCGTAGCATGAGGCGAACCTGAGGGTCATCCTTCGGTACGAACTCCACCACCAGCCAACGACGCGTCGCCCGATGCCATTGTTCCGCCAGGGCCCACCATGGCAGGTGATTCCCAATGACCAGGTGATGGACCAGCGCCAAGGCCAGCAACATATCGGGAGGCTCGCGTTCCCAAAAGGCCATCCGTTCCCGGTGATTCCAACCCAACCCGGGACTGGGATTCGTGAGGTCGATCCACAAGGGTAAAACGTTCGTCACACCTTCCTCGGCTATCCGCTGCTGATGCCGTTCGACAGCCACGGGGTCTGCGTCCACAGCCAGGGTTGGAATGCCCATCCGTCCAACGAGACGGCTAAAATGGCCCACATTCGCGCCCAAATCCCAGACCGTCCGCGGTCGTACATCCTGTACCCATTGGCGAAGCGTCTGTTCCTTGAAGGCAAAAGCCTGGGGGGAATAGTGGTGTTGCGTCGTATAGTAGGCGCTCCAAGCCGACTTAGGCAAACGCCAGTGAAGCCTTTGGACCGTGGCTTCCAGGCTTTGGATTAAACCGAGTAGGGCAGCACGCCTCAGGCGTGCCCGGGGAACAACGTCTTGCCGGCTTTGCGCCTTGCGCATCCACCAATGCTGGGCCAGCGCGTGCATATGCACATGGAAGAGCAGCCCCCAGCGCAACCGGGAACGCCAGGGCAAGAGTGTATGGGCCAAATCCAGAGGCACGCCATCCAAATGTACTCGAAGCAAAGACCGCAATCGGCCATCGCGATAAGCCATCAACGCCAGGGGAGCCAAGAAATGTTGACAAAACTGACGATAGGCCTCCCACGGCTGGCCTTCCTGATAAATCTCAAAGGACAGGGTATCAATCCACACCATGCGGCCTCGATGCCACTGCACATTGAACGCGCTGGCGTCTTTAAGGACCATGCCGTACTCCAGCGCCAGCGTCTGGATGCGTAGGGTCACCAGAGCGGCTTGTTTGAGCAGGGCAAAGGGCCATTCGTAGGGGTAAGAAAGGAAAGTCAGGGGCTCGGGACGGAGAATGCGCCACGCCCGACTTTCATCCCATGCCGGCGCGTCCACTTCTTCGTGGGGAATCAACAAGCCTTCCTTCACCAATCGCGTGTACAGACCCGACTTCATCAAGTGTTGATAGTGAGGCGCGTACGAAGGGTGGACCTGCCGATACAACACACCATCAGGACCACGAAACACAAATCCCGCCGGGTCCCGAAAGGAAGCGGCTAACCGCTTACCCCGCTTCCGGTCAGCCCTCGTCATACTCGTGATCCAGATTCTGGGACCGGCTGAAGAAGCGACGGATGCGCTCTTTCTGGGTGCGAAGGAAGACCCATATCGCCAACAGGGCACCGATGATAGCCTGCAAGAGGATGGACCCCCCACCTGGGTCCAGATACAACAACAAGAATCCTTGTAACCCCATCCATCCTTCGGGCCAGATGGCTATACTGAGCATCACTCCCCCCTTCTTGTGGTAAAAATTCAAGGTACGTCACAATTGTACCAAGAGGGCGCCTGAAGTCGCTCCGTGACCTCGTACACCGGCAGAAAGGTGCGACCTGGCTGCGGCGCAAACGCACGGTCTTCCAGCAACGGCAAATCGGTCCCAAAATACGCATTGAACACCAGACGAAAGAGATTGACCGGTGTCAAAACCTCCCTTTCCGGAGGCGCAATGCCCGGCAAGCGCAAGGCCAGCAGAATGGGGAACCGCTCTTCAAGGCAGGACTCTTCCCAATTCTGAAAGTCGGTCATCGAGCCAGGACCATGATCCCCCTGAAGAAGGATGACTGCGGGACGTGAGGAGGCCGACAGAATGCGATCGAACACAGGAAGCAACGCCCGGTTTAGAAAACGCACCTGGGCCGCATATCCTTCGCGATAATCGATGGTGCTTCCCGGATAATCCTTCCCATCCAACAAAGTAAATCCATGCTCCACAGGCCGGGGTGAGCCATCCGAGGTAAACACAAAAGGTGGATGAGGCGCAATGATATGTACAAACACCATCTTCGGCCCGGGCCACGTCGCAATCTCGGGCAGTCGGGCCAGAGCATGACGAATCAGCGCGCGATGGTTCTCAATCGAAGGCCATGTAATCCAAGAATCGCTCAGATAAAGCAGGCCTCGTAACGGCGTACGGCTCAGATAATGCCCCTGAAAGCCCAGCCACGATATCGGTTTCGGCTTCACATACATGTCAACAGCCTCGGGCATGTTGCTCCAATCCCAAGT
>WFVP01000266.1 GCA_015491595.1 Anaerolineales bacterium | reverse complement strand
ATTGTCGACCCCGCAACCCCCGATGTGCGGAGTGTCCGGTCAGGGATTTGTGCCCCGAAGGCCAGCGTCGGTTGCAACAGGCCGGAGGTGAACCATGAACGTCCCATCTCGCCCACGGCACCGCACCTGGTGGAAACTCCTCCTGCTCGTTCCCCTGGCGTTGATGTGCAATCTCCCCTTGACGCCTCAAGGACCCCCGGGCATCTCCCCGGAGAGCGCGGCCACCATGACGGCCCTCTTCGCCCAGGTGCCCACCCTCATCCCCACCTTGCGCGCGGCCACGGCCACGCCGGTGCAGCCCCTGGTCATGACGCCCACCGCGGCCCTGCCCACACCCCCGGGACCTTTGCGGGAAGGGGGCACCGTGGTCGCCCAACGACGGGCCGAACCCCCTCTCATAGACGGCAACCTGGACGACTGGCCAGGCCTGCCGTACCTGGCGGACAGGGTCATCTACGGCGCGGACCAGTGGTCCGGACCTCAGGATGTCTCGGCCCGCTTCGCGGTGGCCTGGGATAACCAGCACCTCTACCTGGCCGCCCGAATCACCGACGACGTTTACGCCCATCCGCCTTCGGCCACCGGGTACAACCTCTTCCGGGGCGATGCCCTGGAAATCGTATTGGATCGAGACCTGTACGGCGATTTCAGCACGGCCTCCCTGAACGATGACGATTACCATCTGGGCCTCTCGCCCGGGGTCAACACACCCGGAAACAACCCCGAAGCCTATCTCTGGTTCCCCCAGGGGCTTCGAGGTCCCCGCCCCCAGGTAACTATCGCGGCGCGAGCCACGGGCCAGGGGGGTGGATACGTGATGGAAATCGCCATCCCCTGGGACGTCCTGGGCGGCAGGCCCCAGACCGGTTCTTATGTAGGCTTTGCCTTTCGGGTCTCCGACAACGACCAGCCCCAACAACCCGCCCAGAACAGCATGGTTTCCAACGTGGGACCGCCCCATATCTACAACAAGCCCACCACTTGGGGGAACCTGGTGCTGATTCCCTGAGGGGAAGGCAGCGGCGGTCTTCGGTCGGCGGTCAACGGTCAGCGGTCGGCGGACGGCAGACTTCAGCGTTTCCTTTGCGGCTATAATGAGAACACCACTGCCCTATCGCCTTTCCCCATGGGAGGCCGTCATGCCCGAGTTCCTGCGTTTACAGGCGCCCTTTGAAGCCCGGGAACGATGGCTGGCCCAGGTCACCCACCGCGTGGGGGTGGAAACCCTGCCCACGGTCGACGCGCTGGGCAGGGTACTGGCCGAGCCCATCATTGCCCGGGAGCCCATCCCCGCCTTTCCCCGTTCCACCGTGGATGGTTACGCCGTACGGGCCGCGGACACCCATGGTGCCTCCGAATCCCTGCCTGCATACCTTCAGGTGGTGGGGGAAGTGCCCATGGGCCGCGCGCCTGAATTCACCCTTGCGCCCGGTCAGGCCGCGGTCATCCACACCGGAGGTATGGTGCCTCCGGGCGCCGATGCCGTGGTCATGCTGGAGCACACCCAGCGCTCCCGAGAGGATGAAGTGGAAGTGCTGCGAGCCGTGGCCGTGGGGGAAAACGTTATCCAGGTAGGGGAAGACGTACAACAGGGACAGGAAGTCCTCCCCGCGGGCATTCGATTACGGCCTGCGGAAATTGGAGGGCTCATGGCCCTGGGACAGACCCGGGTCAAAGTGGCCCGACGGCCCCGGGTGGGCATCCTTTCCACCGGAGACGAGGTCGTCCCCCCCGACCAACCCCTGCAACCGGGCCAGGTCCGGGACGTCAACTCGTACACCATCAGCGCGCTGGTCCAGACCCATGGCGGCGAGCCCGTGCGCTACGGCATTGTTCCCGACGATTTCGATGCCCTGATGCAGGCCACCCAACGGGCTTTTGAGGAGACCGACATGGTGGTCATCACCGCCGGTTCCTCCGCCAGCACCCGGGATATGACGGCCCAGGTATTGAACAGTCTGGGAGAACCCGGTGTACTGGCCCACGGCCTGCGCATCAAGCCTGGCAAGCCCACCATCCTGGCCGTGGCCCAGGGCAAACCCCTGGTGGGCCTGCCGGGCAACCCGGTGAGCGCGCTGGTGAACGCCTGGCACTTCGTGGTGCCGGCTCTGGAAAAACTCCAGGGGGTAACGGTGACCCGGCCCAGGCCTCAGGTTCGCGCGCGCCTGGCCGGCAACCTCCCCTCCGAGGCCGGCCGAGAAGAATGGTATCCCGTCAGGGTCCGTCAAGGGGAGGACGGCTCCCTGGAAGCCGAACCCATTCATTATCGGAGCAATCTCATCTTCCGGCTGGCCTGGGCCGATGGCCTGGTGCCGGTCCCGGAAGACGCCACCGGTCTTCCGGCGGGGACGGAGGTGGTGGTCTTCCTGTGGTAAAGCCATGAACCCTTTGCAACGACTGTTTTACGGCGTTCGACTGGTCGGGTTGCCCAACGCCTGGCGGGCCCTGCGTTACACCTGGCGGAAATGCTTGCGGGACCGTCAACCGC
>WFVP01000265.1 GCA_015491595.1 Anaerolineales bacterium | reverse complement strand
GCGGCCTGGTGACGGACGAGCACGCTCGCGTGCTGCGGGCCAACGGGGAGTCCATTCCAGGACTGTACGCGACCGGCAACACTGCGGCGTCGGTCATGGGCCACACGTATCCCGGGCCGGGCGCCACCCTGGGCCCCGCGCTGGTGTTCGGCTACATTGCGGCCCTGCACGCGGCCCGCAAGGCATCGTAACCACGGCGAACAAAGCCCCCCACATCCGGCGTTTGCGGGTATAATGGGGCCACTCCCACAAGGAACATCGAGATGAACCGCCAGGGAAAGACCGCCTCCCTCACCACATTCCGCGCGCAACCAAGGAGGGTTCCATGTCCGAACTGCAAGGGAAAGTCGCCGTTGTCACCGGCGCGTCGCGAGGCATTGGTCGCGCCATCGCCCTTGAGCTCGCCCGCCAAGGCGCGGCGGTGGTCGTGAACTACCACCGCTCGGCCGAGGCTGCGGAGGCCGTGGTGCAGGCCATCCGCAAAGCCGGAGGCCAGGCCGAAACCTTCCAGGCCGATGTCTCCCAGGAGGACCAGGCCAAGGCTATGATTGCCTTCGCCCAAAAGACCTTCGGCGGCATCCACATCCTGGTCAACAACGCGGGCATCACCCGGGACCAACTGCTCATGATGTTGAAGCCGGAAGACTGGGACATCGTCATCCGCACCAATCTGTACGGGACGTACTACTGCACCAAGGCCGCGCTGCGCCCTATGATGCGCCAGCGCTTTGGCCGCATCATCAACATCACCTCCGTGGCAGGGCTGATCGGAAATCCGGGCCAGACGAATTACTCGGCCTCCAAGGCCGGGCAGATAGGCTTCACCAAAGCTCTGGCCAAGGAAGTGGCTTCCCGAAACATCACCGTCAACGCCGTCGCGCCGGGGTTCATCGACACGGAGATTTGGTCCGGGGTCTCCGAGGAAATGCAGCAGCGGGTGCTGGACCTCATCCCCATGGGCCGCAAAGGCATGCCCCAAGAGGTGGCCTACGTGGTGGCCTTTCTGGCCTCGGAACGGGCCGGATACATTACGGGACAGGTCATCGCGGTGGATGGCGGGATGACGTAAGCACCCCCGGGAAGGACAACCTGGAACAGATTCGCGAGACACGTACGAACAGAGGACGATTATGGCTCCTGGAACCCCACGGATGAAGAAGCGCGCCCGCCTGTACGACCCGCACTTCGACTTCCTCGTCCCCCAGCTTTACCGCCTGATGCATGGTCGCCGGCCCGAGGACCTGCTGCGCCTTGCGCAAGTGGTCTCGGGCATGCGGGTGCTGGACGTGGGGGGCGGCACCGGACGCATCGCCCAGCACCTTCCGGCGGGTGCCAAAGCCGTGGTCGTGGATCCCTCGTGGAACATGCTGCGGGCCGCGCCCCCGAACGCGTCCTGGTACCGCATCCAGGGCTTGGCCGAAGCTCTGCCATTCCCCCGCGAGTTCTTCCACAGGGTGCTCATCGTGGATGCCCTGCACCACTTTCTCGACCAGGCCCGCAGCCTGCAAGAAGTATGGCGCGTGCTGGCTCCGGGAGGGCGTATCATTATTGAAGAGCCGGACATCACCCACCCCTTCGGACGCTGGCTGCCCTGGCTGGAACGACTGTTGCTGATGCGCAGCCATTTCCTGACCGCGGACCAGATTCGTGAGCGCCTTCCCCAAGCCCGGGTCGTGCAGGTCCTTCGGCAGGGTATACGCATGTGGTTGGTCTTGGAGAAGCCAGGTGGTGATGTCCCATCGGAGGGCCCGCATGGGTGAGACGCCTTTCGTCTTTCCCGAACCCGGCCCTTACGACCAACTCTCCGATGAGGAACTCATCTACCGCGCGGTGGACGGAGACCGGGAGGCCTTCGGGGCCCTCTATCGTCGCTACGTGCGTCAAATCTACAACTTCGTCCTGTACCGGGTACAGCATCCCCAAGAGGCCGAGGACTTGACCGCGCGCGTGTTCTTCCGAGCCTTCCAGAACATCCACCGCTACGAGTACCGGGGCCTGTCCTTCGGCGCCTACCTGTATCGCATCGCGCATAATCTGGTCTCCAACTGGCATCGCGACAACCACCGGGTGCAATCCATCCCCCTGGACGAGGCGCCGCCCCCACGCACGGACAGCACCACTCATCCCGAATGGCAGCTCATTCAGGAGGAAGAGCACGAGCTCCTCCTCAAGGCCATTCGTCGCCTGCCGCCCGAGCGTCAGCAGCTGCTCATCCTCAAGTTCGTGGAGGGACTGTCCAACGCGGAAATCGCCCAAATCATGGGTCGCACCGAGGGGGCTATTAAAAGTTTGTATCATCGCACCCTGGTGGCCTTGCGTCAGCACTTAGAATCGTTACAATACGAAGAGGCGCGTCGAACACGACGGCGCCGTCAAACTTTTTATGGTGAATGAGAGGAGGAACCCATGACCGAGCACGTGCACAACCACACGCACGAACACGAGCATCACCACGCGCATGAGCGCATTTTGGGTCCGGAGGTGGAAGCCCAGGTACGGGAGTTCTTCCAAAAGGAGTTGGTCCACCCGGTGCACATCATCTACTTCACCGGCGATGAGCAATGCATGTACTGCGACCTGACCCAGCAGATGTTGGAGGAGCTGGCCGCGCTGGATGACCGGGTGCGCCTCACGGTCTACAACATCCAGGAACAGCCCGCGGAAGCCGAGAAGTACGGCGTCAACCGGGTTCCGGCGACGGTGATTCTCGCGGAGGACCAGGGCGAGACGCGCGACTTTGGGATTCGCTTCTTCGGCATTCCTGCGGAGTACGAATTCGCCTCTCTGCTCCACACCATCGCCATGGTGTCCAAACGCGAGGCGGGGTTGAGCGAACCGACCAAGCGCTTCCTGGCCTCCCTGGAGAAGCCCGTGAAGCTGGACGTCTTCGTCACCCCATCCTGCCCCTACTGTCCCAACATGGTCTTCCTGGCCCACCAGATGGCCCTGGCCAGCCCCAAGGTTCAGTCGGCCATGGTGGAAGCCATGGAATTCCCCGAGTGGGCGTCGGAATACGGCGTCTCCAGCGTGCCCCACACCGTCATCAACGAGGGGGCCGGCACCCTCATCGGTGCCGTGCCTGAGGGGATGCTGGTCGAGGAAATCCGGCGCGCGCTGGCCGAAGCCGCGTAAAGATGGGTGGACGTCAGGCCGGGGCGACCTCGTGGACGGGTCGCCCCGGTGTTTTTGCCCTGCCCCCTTACCCAACCCTTTCGAGGAGGTCGTGCCATGGGCGTTGAAGCCAAGGTCACCCTGCAACAAAAGATGGCCTTCGAGGCCACGGCCACCAGCGGGCATACGGTGATGCTGGACGCGGCCGAAGCCGTGGGAGGCGAAAACCGGGGGTTCCGCCCCATGGAACTCATCCTCGTGGGCCTGCTGGGATGCACGGCCATGGACGTCATCTCCATCCTGCGCAAGAAACGGCAGGAGGTGACCGCCTTTGAGGTGCGGGGCTACGGCGAGCGGGCGGACGAGCATCCGAAGGTCTACACGCATATCACGCTGGAATACCACGTGACCGGCCGGAACGTGGACGAAAAGGCCGTGCGCCGCTCCATCGAACTCTCCGCCGTGCGTTACTGCCCCGCGCAGGCCATGCTGCGCCACATCCCCATGACCTACCGGTACATCATCTACGAAGATACGCCCGAAGGACCCCAAAAGGTCCTGGAGGGCGAATGGGTGCCCCCGGAAGACAGCCTTTGAAACCGAAAACCCGTCCGCGGCGGGTTCTTATCCCCGCCGCGGACGCTTCCCTGGCCGCAGCGCCCAGCTTCAAAGGCCTTATGGGAAACACCCTCCGCGCGATAGGGAGGTCGTCGTGAAGGAGAGCCTGCTGGTCCAGCGTGTGGTGGTCGGTCCTCTGGACACCAATGCCTACATCGTCGCCGACCCCCAAGAGAAGGCAGCAATCCTGGTGGACCCGGGAGGCGACGGCGCGCGCCTGGCCCGCATGGTGATGGACCGAGGATGGCGTCTCCAGGGCATATGGATTACCCACGCCCATTTCGATCACTTCGCGGGCCTGCCCGAGGTGCTCCAGGCTCTTCCCCAACGGCCTCCCGTGCTCCTGCACGAAAACGACCTTCCTCTCTGGCAAATGGACGGCGGAGCCGGGCTCTTTGGCTTCCTTCTCCCCGAAGTGCCGCCGCCCGATGGCTTCCTCGTCCACGGACAGCAACTGACCCTGGGCCGTTTCACTTTCGAGGTGCGCCACGCGCCCGGGCATTCTCCAGGGCACGTGGTGTTCTACTGCCCCCAAGCCCGCCTGGCCCTGTGCGGCGACGTCATCTTCTACATGGGCATCGGGCGTACGGACCTGCCCCTGGGGGATTTCGCCACCCTGCTCCGCAGCATTGAGACCCAAATCTTCACCCTGCCCGAAGACACCCGTTTGCTCCCCGGGCACGGTCCGGAAACCACCGTACTGGACGAACGACGTTTCAACCCTTTCGTGGGCGAAGCCGCTCAGGCGCCGTGAAGCACCCACCAGGCATGGGCGAGCAGGAGCACCCCCATTCCTACCCCCCAGAGCCAGGCCGTCCAGCGTAAGGTCTTGGTCCAAAAGGTCGGAGACGCGTTGGAGCGCCGGCCCCGCATCCACATGAGCACGCCCAATCCGGCATAGGCTGCGGTCAGCTCCGAACCGCCATACGCGGTAAAGGGTATGGGCATCCCGGTGAGGGGCAGGACGCGAAGGTTGCCCGCCACCACCCAGAAGGTCTGCATCATCCACCACCCGGCCAGGCCCCAGGCCGCCAGGCCCGCGGTGGTGAAGCCCATCCTCCGGGCCACCCGCAACGCCCAGAGGGCCACGCCTCCCAGCGCGGCGAGCAACAACCCGCCGCCCCACCAGCCCCAGGCTTCCGCCACCAGGGCGTAATACGCGTCGGTGTAGACCAGGGGTACGCGGTGAGCCACCTGGAGGCTCCCCGGTCCCACTCCCCACCAACCGCCCCGGGCCACGGCCTGAAGCGTCTGGAGCACCTGGTAACCGGCACCCCAGGGGTCCTGCTGAGGGGACCACCAGGCCAACAAGCGCGCCTGTACCCGGGGGAGGTCGTGGAAGCGCCACACGCCGCCCAGCCCCAGCAGCATCGCGCCCGCCAGGGCTCGCCAACGCCAGCGAGGATGCACTGCCAACATGCTCAGGGTCACCAGGAAGAACAGGGCCAGGTTCCCCAAATCCCCCTGCCATCCCAGGAACAGGCCCGTCAACGCCAGGCCCAGCCACCAGGGCCAAGACGGGATGCCCTGCATCAACCCCCATGCCAGGAACAGGACGGTGGTCGTCTTGTGCCAGGCCGCAGGTTGCAGGTAAACCCCGCAACATCCCAGCCACAACCGCGCGCCCTGGGCCCCTCCGGGATAGCGACCCACGGCCAGGGTCAGGGCCAGAAGGCCCAGGGTTCCCCAGAAGACGACTTCAATAGTGCGTCCTCGCCACAGGGAAGGGCGGACCTTGAGCAGCACGGCCCATCCGTACAGGGCCAGCGCGCTCAGCAACAACCACAGGCCCTGACGCCACGCCGCCCAGGGCGCCACCTGGGCCATGACCAACATGCCCCATCCCGTCAGGAACAGCGCGGCCACAGGACCCCAGAGCACCTCATCCTGCCCCCAGCGATGCCCGAGCGCCAGGAGCAGGATGTAGGCCATCCCCCATAGGAGGGCCAGGGTGAGGAAATACGGGCCACCGCCCGGCTTCTGGGCGATGGCCTGCCAGGTCCACCAACCGAGAAGCAGCGGGGGAAGAAAGGCCAGAGCCAGGAATGTCCGTCGTGCCCGAAGCAGCGAGGGTATTGACCTCATGGAAGCGGCGTACCGCAACGATGGCAGAAGCGGGCCCCGGGCAGGGCTTTGGTGCCGCAGGCGGGGCAGTAGCGCGCGGCCTTCCCCTTGGCCGATGC
>WFVP01000264.1 GCA_015491595.1 Anaerolineales bacterium | reverse complement strand
GGCGTATACCCGGAAACGGCGCATGAGTTCCGGAAGCCAGGCATACCCCTTGGGGTCCTCCGGGCTCACAACGCCCAGGTTCACGAAGAACTCCGGGCCCAGGGCTTCCAGCACGTGAGCCGTTGCCTCCACCACCGGTTCCAGTTGGCGGCCCCAATGGGTGAACCCATCCAGGGCCACGCGCAGCGTTTGGACCTGGAAGCCGGCTTGCTGCAACAGGTCGCGCAGTTGCATGCCCGCATCCCGAATTTCCATCAGGCGCGCGGTGGCTTCCTGCGGGTGTGGGAGGTGGGCGAACAGGGTCACAGCGCGAATCACCAACTGGCGCTGGGTCATGTCTCCTCCTGCCAGAAGTGGGGAAGGGATTGGACGGGCGCTTCCAGTTCCGGGGTGAGATGTCGGACCTGACGGACAAGGGCCTCGGCCGGCCCGGTAGTGAAGTACCCGAGCACTGCACCGGGCCCATCCTGGCGCAGCAGGTTGCGGGACTCCAGCACCCTTGCCAGGTGCCGGGCCACGGCTTCCGCGGGGTTCAGGATGGTCACCTGAGGCCCCAGGAAACGGCGAATGTGGGGCAGCACGAAGGGGTAATGGGTGCACCCCAGCACCACCGTGTCCACACCGGCCTGCTTCATGGGGGTGAGGACGCGTTCCAGCAGGGCCTGGGTGGCGGGTCCGTCCACATCGCCGGATTCGATGCGTTCCACCAACCCGACGCAGGGGTCCTCCAGGAAACGCTTGCCCTGCCCAAAACGCTCCTTCAAGCGCAGGTAACGCTCGCTGCGCAGGGTCATGCGGGTGGCCAACACCCCGATGACGCCCTTTTGGGATGTCTGGGCCGCGGGCTTGACCGCGGGTTCCATGCCCACAATGGGCAGGTGGGGGAAGGCGGCCCGCAAGTCGTCCAGTGCTGCGGCCGAGAGGGTGTTGCAGGCCACCACCAGGGCCTTGATGCCCTGCTCCAGGAGGAAAGCGACGATGCGCCGCCCAAAACGGCGGAGTTCGGACGCCGGCCGGGCGCCGTAGGGCAAATGGGCCTGGTCCGCGAAGTACAGCCACCGTTCCCGGGGGAGTCGGTTCACCAGGGCCTGCAGAACCGACAATCCCCCGATGCCCGAATCCACCACACCTATCGGTTTTTCCCCTTCCCGCATGACATCCTCCGATTCAGGGAGTATAATGCGGCCGCAAGGAAACGCAAATCCTCTATCTGGATGGATGCATGGCAAAAGGGACTTGGAAAGCGCGCGTTCTTCATTTTCTGGGTCAATATCCCCGATTGGCAGAATGGGACTGGAAGTGGCGGCTGCGCAAAGCGCCGCTGGGAAAGGAGAGTGCCCAGTTCCTGGCTGCCCACTTGGCGGAATGGGTCGAGGAAACCTTGCCCTTGGTGGAGCCATCGTTTGGCGAGAAGGGCAAGGAAGTGGTCCTTTTTACCCTGCATGACCGCTGGATGCTTCACAACAGTTTATTGGCCCTTGCCCTGGCGGGTCGGGGGCACCGCGTGACCCTTCTCTTCTGGCCCTACCGGGACTGGTTCACCCCCATCTCCGATTACGCCCTGTGGCAACGAGAGGCCTACCTGCGCCACATCCTGCGTCCCCTGGCCCGCATCGTGGAGGTGCGCTCCCTCTTGCGGGAGCCTCCCGGGACATATCCCCCGGACCTGGAACCCGCGCTGGAGGAAGTGGACGCCTTTGACATGCAATACGCCCTGCAGCGGGAGGAGGTGGCCGAGGACCATCCTCTATGGCGTGTGCGCCGGGCCCGCAATCGCGACGCCGCCCGCCGTCTGTGGCGTTTCCTGACCCAACGGCGCCCCCAGGCCCTGCTGGTGCCCAACGGGTTGATTTTGGAGTTCGGTGTGGCCTACCATGTCGGACGCCGGCTGGGATTGCCGGTGATGACCTTCGAGTTCGACGAGCAGAAGGACCACATGTGGCTGAGCCAACAGGATCCGGTCATGCGCCTGAACGTGGAAGACCTGTGGGCCCGGTATCGCCATCAACCCCTGACCCCCGAAGAGGCTGCCCGCATACGACGGGCTATGGAGGACCGCTGGCAGGGTCGCATCTGGGAGCGCTCCCAGCGTCAATGGCAGGAGGTTCCGCCCCAGGGCAGTCTGGAAGTGGCGCGCAAGTTGGGGCTGGACCCGGAGCGCCCTCTCTTTCTCCTCGCGCCCAACGTGTTTGGAGATTCGGTGGTCCTGGGGGCCCAGGTCTTCACCCGGGGCCTGACGGACTGGGTGAAGCGCACGCTGGACTTCTTCGCCCGACATCCCGAGGCCCAGTTGGTCATCCGCGTGCATCCCGGGGAGAAGTTGCTGGACCCGCAAGGCCTGTCCATGGCCCAGGTGGTGCGGGACGCCTGGCCTCCGGGTGCAAAGAACATTGTGCTCATTCCCGCGGACGCGCCCATCAACACCTTCGACCTGGTTCCTCTGGCCACCGCCGGCCTGGTGTACACGTCCACCATCGGGATGGAAATGGTGTTGCAGGGCGTCCCGGTGGTGGTGGCAGGTCGGGCCTATTACCGGGGTAAGGGGTTCACCCTCGACCCGACCACCTGGGAGGAATACTGGGACCTGTTGCACGGCCTGCTGACCCGGCCCCAGGAGTTGGCTCCCACACCTGAACAACAGGAATTGGCCTGGCGTTTCGCCTACACCTTTTTCTATCGATTTCCCCGCCCCTATCCCTGGAACCTCCTCATCCTGCCGCAACTCTTGCAGCGTCCTGAGCGACGACCGGCTCAGGTGCTTCGGAACCCCCTGTATTTCCCCACCTGGGACCAGTTGGTGGGCGAACCGCTTCCCTGGCGGACGCCTGAGACGGCATCGGTTTGAGAATCTTGATGCGCGAGGTGCGTTATGAACTGGAAGGACAAAGTGGTGCTCATCACCGGCGGTACGGGCTCCTTTGGCAAGAAATTCGTGGAATTGATGCTCAAGGAATACCATCCCCGAAAAATCATCATCTTCAGCCGAGACGAGTTGAAGCAGTACGAGATGCAACGGGTGTTGGGGTTCGACCACCCCAGTCTGCGGTACTTCATTGGGGACGTGCGGGACCGGGACCGTTTGCGGCGGGCCATGATGGGTGTGGACATTGTGGTGCATGCCGCGGCGCTCAAGCAAGTGCCCGCGTGCGAATACAACCCCATGGAGGCCATCAAGACGAACATCCTGGGAAGCGCCAATGTCGTGGAGGCCGCCCTGGACGCGGGCGTGGAGAAGGTGCTCATGCTGAGCACCGACAAAGCGGTCAACCCCATCAACCTGTACGGGGCCACGAAGCTGGCCGCGGAGAAACTGGTCATCCAGAGCAACGTCTACGCGGCCCATACCCATACCCGCTTCAGTTGTGTGCGTTACGGGAACGTCATCGGCAGTCGAGGGAGTGTGGTGCCCCTCTTCCTGAAGCAGCGGCAAACGGGCCGCATCACCGTGACCGACCCCCGCATGACCCGTTTTTGGATTTCCCTGGAGCAGGGCGTGCGTTTCGTGATTCGCGCCATCGAGCAGATGACAGGAGGCGAGGTGTTCGTGCCCAAAATCCCCAGTATGAAGGTCATGGACCTGGTGAAAGCCATCGCGCCGGAGGCCGAAATCGAGTACATCGGCATCCGCCCCGGGGAAAAACTTCACGAGGTGCTCATCCACGAGGATGAAGCGCGCTACACGGTGGAACTGCCGGACATGTTCGTCATCCTGCCGTTACCCTTGCAGGACATCGCCTGGTTCGGCCGGGAATGGCAGCGCAAGGGGAAGTCCCTGCCCGAGGGCTTTCGTTACGCCAGCAACACGAATACCCGATGGCTCACGGTGGAGGAATTGCGGGAACTGGTGCGTCCGATTGAGGAAGAGATGCGACGTTCTGGTCAGTTGAACGGCTTTCCCTCGGAGGAAGGGTCGTGAGCCCGGTGGCATCTGCTCTTCAGAAGTGGCTGGACGAGGCCACCTTCCTCATCGTGGGATGTGGCTCCATCGGGCGTCGCCACGCCCGGAATCTCAAGGCCCTGGGCGCGCGACGCATCTGGACCTTTGATGTGGATGAAGCCCGGGCTCAGGCCCTGGCCCAGGAGGTGGGCGGGCAGGCCTGGACCCAATGGGAGGCGGTGCTGGAGGCCGGCCCCCAGGTGGCGCTGGTGTGTTCGCCGCCGGTGTTCCACATTCCCCAGGCGCTGGACCTGGCCCGCCGCGGGGTGCATCTCTTCATCGAAAAGCCTTTGGCGGCGTCCATGGAAGGAGTGGACCGCCTGGTGGAGGAGGTACAAGCACGAGGGTTGCACACCCTGGTGGGGTGCAACTTTCGTTTCCATCCCGGCTTGCAACATTTGCAGCGCTGGCTGGAAGAAGGCGCCCTGGGACGCCCCCTGTTCGCCCGGGCCACTTTCGGTCAGTATCTCCCCGACTGGCATCCCTGGGAGGACTATCGCAAAGGGTATAGCGCGCGGCGGGACCTGGGAGGCGGCGTGCTGCTGGACCGCATCCACGAATTCGATACCCTGTGGTGGCTTTTCGGGCCGGTGAGTCGGGTGAAGGGTTGGTTGGTCCATACCGGTAGTCTGGAAATTGAAACGGAAGACCTGGTGGAGGCCTGGCTGGAATTCCGGCAGGGGACCCGGGCCTCGGTGCACACGGACTACCTGAACCGGCGCTATACCTGTCGTCTGGAGGTCCTGGGCACGGAGGGCACGGCCACCTGGTCCTTTGCGCCCCACGAGGTGCGCCTGTACCGAGGGAAAACGGGGGAAGAGGAACGCATTGCCTGGCCCCGATATGATTGGAATGCCATGTATGTCGACGAGATGAAGCACTTCCTGCGGGTGCTGGCGGGTCTGGAGGAATCCATGAAGCCCCTGTCGCAGGCTCGAGACTTGTTAAGGGCCGTATTGGCCGTGCGTGCCAGCAGCGAACAGGATACCTGGATATCCCTGGCATGACCCTGAGGTTAGTCTGAACGTATAGCCTTATAGGGTACAGGACCTACGGAAAATAAACAGATAATGTAGGCAGCGGCTTCGCCGCTGCCTACATTATCTCTTCTCTCCTTCGGTCCCGTACCTGGTCAGGACTATTCCAACAACGCGGAAATGCGTCTGTGCAACAGCCTCTGTTCGAACATGAAAACGCCTGTTCAGTGGCCAGGGTTCTTCACTGTTCTAACAGAAGGGTGAAGCCATAGGGGCCGTCCTTCTCGCTTAGAGCGAACCGGGCTCAGGACCATAAGGAAGAAAGAATTTGTG
>WFVP01000263.1 GCA_015491595.1 Anaerolineales bacterium | reverse complement strand
CCGACAAAGCGCTGGCCATCGGCGGCGGGGTGCTGGAAGCCATCCTGCGATTCCCCGTGATGCGCTCGTTGTTCTTCGGCAGTCCAACGTCGTGATGAGGGAGGCGGCGTGATGTATTTCCAACGTCATTCTGCGAATCCCATCCTCACCCCTCGTTCCCATGTGGACTGGGAGGCCGGCGCGGTGTTCAACTGCGGCGCGACCCTGGACGACCAGGGCCGGGTACGGTTGCTCTACCGTGCCGTCGCGCGCGGCTATCGTCCCAAACCCCAGGGCCGGGGCTACGACAACTACATCTCTTCCGTGGGGATGGCGGTGAGCGACGATGGCGTGCACTTTGAACCCCAGGAGGAGCCCGTGCTGCGCCCCGAAGCCCCCTGGGACCCCTGGGGCTGTGAGGACCCACGGGTGACCCGGCTGGATTTGGGAGGACGGCCTACCTGGTGGGTGACCTACACGGCCATGACCGAACCCGCCTTCGAGGGCCATGGCAATCGGGTGGGTTTGGCCCGTACCCATGATTTCCGCACCTTCCACAAGCATGGCCACCTGCTCCCCGGCGTGGAATCCAAGAACGCGGTGCTCTTCCCGGAACTCCATCGGGGTCGGGTGGTGCTCCTCCACCGCATGATGCCCAGCATCTACATCGCCTTTCTTCCCCCGGAATTCCTCTGGGAACCCGACCCGGCCTTTTGGGAAGCCTATCTGGTCCGGGCGGTGGATTATGTGCTCATGGAACCTCGGTTTCCCTGGGAAGAGGCCAAAATCGGCGCGGGACCGCCGCCCATTCCCACTGAGGTGGGATGGGTGCTCTTCTACCACGGTGTAGACCGCCATCGGGTCTACCGGGTGGGCGTGGCCCTGCTGGATCGGGAGGACCCTGCGCGGGTGCTGGCCCGCCTCCCCTATCCCTTGATGGAGCCCCAGGCTCCCTACGAACGCGAAGGCGACGTGCCTAACGTGGTGTTTCCTACGGGCGCGGTGGTGCGGGACGGCACAGTATACCTGTACTACGGCGCGGGGGACAAGGTTTGCGCGCTGGCCACCGCACCCCTGGAGGCCATCGTCCAGGCCCTTCGAGCCACCATGCGGTGAGCGAAGGGGAGAAACAAATGGATGCAACGGCGGCGAAGCCGCCGCTGCATCCCCTACGAAACAGAAACGGTCTCGCTCAAAGGGGCGGCCCCGCAAGGAAGCCGCCCCTTTCTCGTTACAGCGTTTCCAGTTCCTCCACCCACTGGCTCAACAGGTCGAAGCCACCCTGCCAGAAGGCCGGGTCGCCGGGGTCGATGCCCAGGTCGGCCAGCAGGTCCATGGGCGCACGGCTGCCGCCCGCGGCCAGCAGGTCCAGGTACTTGGGCTTGAAGGTTTCGCCTTCTTCCTGATAGCGGCGGTACAGGGCCAGTACGAGGAGTTGCCCGAAGGCGTAGGCGTACACGTAGAAGGGGACCTGGTAGAAGTGGGGGATGGCCAGCCATTCCCAGGCGAATTCGTCGGTGAGTTCCACCGCGTCGCCGAATTGCTCTTCCAGGAGTTCCCGGTAGGCCCGGGCCACGTCTTCGGCCGCCGCGCCCTTGGGGAACATGTCATGGGCCCGGATTTCGAAGAGCGCGAAATAGGCCTGTCGCATGATGGTGGCGTAGTTCTCGTCCAGTTGATGGAAAAGAATGGCCTTGCGGACCTCGGGGTCCGTTTCCTGGGCCAGTAAATGGTCCACCAGGAGCATTTCGCCGAAGGTGGACGCGGTTTCCGCCAGGGGCAGAGGCGCGTGGTAGGTGAAGACCGAGTGATGTCGGGCCAGCAGGTTGTGGATGGCATGGCCCAGTTCGTGGGCCAGGGTGGCCACATCGTTGATGCGCCCCTGGTAACTCATGAGAATCCAGGGGGTAAGCCCGGGAACCACCCCGGCGCAGAAGGCACCGGTTCGCTTGCCTTTGCGGGTTTCGCTGTCCACGTGACCCGCTTCGAAGACCTGACGGGCCAGACGGGCGATTTCGGGATGGAAGCGTTCAAAGGCCTCCAAAATGATTTGGACGGCCGTTCCGAAGTCGTAGGTCTTATCGGCCTTGCCCACGGGCGCGTAGATGTCGTACCGCCGCAGTTTGGGCATCTCCAGAGCCCTGGCCTTGACCCGGAAATAGCGCTGGAACACCGTCGCGTTGCGACGGCACACGTCCAGCAGCGTATCCACCACCTCATCGGGCAGGTGGTTGGCCAGGTTCCGGGGCGAGATGGGGCGTTCGTATCCTCGAATGCGCACGTTCTCGTTGTACCAGTCCTGGGTGACCGCCTGGTAAATGGGAGCGATGAGGCTCCTGTCCCGGGTGAAGACCTGGAACAGGCTCTGGTACGCCCGGGCCCGCAGGTCGGGGTCGGGGTGCCGGACGTACACCATGAGTTCCCCACGGGTGAGTTCCTTGACCTCGCCGTCCACTTCCAGGGGGAAGGTGTACCGGGAGGTCAAGGTGCTGTAGAGGGAGACCAGGGGTCGAATGCCCGCGGCGTTCTTGTAATTGATGATTTGTTCGGCCTGCTCGTCCAGGGTGTACGGCCGGAAAAGGCGCATCTTCTCCAGGTAGTAGCGACGGTCTCCCGCGACGTCCAACAGGGCGCGGGCCTGCTCATCGGGCAGGTTCTTCCACCAGAGTTCGAAGAAGAGGAGGCGGTTTTGAAGTTCCGCACTCCACTGGCGCACCCGGGCCACCATGGCCTGGGCTTCGGGGTCCTCGGTATCCGCGGCAAAACGGAGAAAGGCGTACGAGCCAATTTTGTTGGCCGTGCGGGTGATGTCCTCCAGGGCGTCCAGCAACTCCCGGAAGGCTTCCGGGGTGAGGGTGTCCAGGGTCTCACGGTAGGCTTCCACCTGGGCGGCCTTTTGTTCCACCTGGTGCATGGCCTGTTCCCAGGCCTGCTTGTTGGGGAACAGGTCGTCTAAGGTCCAGCGGCCCAGCTGGAAGGTGGTCGTGGGTGCGGTCATGGGACGTTCCTCCTCATGATGGGTTTGGGGTTGATTATACGGGGTTTTGGGCGTGCCGGGAGGGGGGATGCTCAGTTCTGCGTGTATTCATCGTCTACGGGAACCCGTTCGGGGGTCCAGCGAATTCCCCGTTTCACAACGCGGGCCGGGTGGCCGGCCAGCACGACGCCCGGTTCGTCGAAGGCCTGGGTGACCACCGCGGCCGCAGCCACCACGCTGTCCGGTGGCACCCGGGTGCCTTTGAGGATGAGGGCGCGCGCACCTACCCACACCCGCGGGCTGATGACCACATCGGCCGAGGGGTTCTGGCGCTGTCCTGTGGCCGCCTCGAGGATGCTGTGGGAGTCTCCGGTGCGGACTTCAATCTGGTAGGCGAAGAGGCAGTTCTCCCCGATGTGTAATGTGGTTCCCTCAATGGCCGCCAGGTGCGCCTGCACGATGGTGGTGCCCCGTCCGATGCGTATCCGGCTACCTTCGTCTTCCAGCCAGATTTCGCCACCTCGGGTGAAGCGCACGTTTTCCTCCATCTCCAGGCGATTTCCCCTGCCTCGGATGCGGATGTAGACCTGGTTGAGCACGCAACCCCGGCGGATGAGCACATGATGCCCGTCCCCCACGATGTCCAGCACCACACCCCGGAGCGTCGCGCCCGGCTCGACCACAACGCGATGGCCCTGCCCCCGCAAGGTCAGGTCCAACCACGGCGCTCGAGGATGAAGCTGGACCTCGTTCCCCGGTTCCACCCACCAGGCCCATCGGTCGGCCTTCAGGGTGTGGACCAGACCCCGCCACCACCAGGGACGGCTGTGGTTGAGACTGCGGGCCACACGTCGAAACCACGAGAAGGACATCATGGGAGACACTCCTCCATGGCTCAGGGTCTTACAATCCTACCAGATGGCGCGGGATGAAACCTTGCCGTGGGAGTGTTCGAAACCTTTTCAAGGCGATTTGCAATGGGACGTGCAGGTCTCATCGGGCTCAGGACCGCAGGGAGAAAAATAAATTCGTGTCTGGGGCGGCTTCGCCGCCCCAGACACGAATTAGTGAAAAACCCTAT
>WFVP01000262.1 GCA_015491595.1 Anaerolineales bacterium | reverse complement strand
GCTGTAGATAGTCCTGACCGGGCGCGGAACCAAAGGAGAGGAAGTAAATTGATGCAGCGACGGCGAAGCCGTCGCTGCATCAATTTATCTTTCCTCCTGCGATCCCGTTCCCGGACAGGACTACGCGAGATATACCGAAAATAACTCCTGTCTTGAACCTCACAAGATATGGGTATGCGACAGGGGGCTAAGGCCCTTGCGTGATGCGGAATTCGTCGATGGTCTCCCCTTTGATGTTGATGAACCGGCCCAGGATGTAATCGGCGGTGACCTCGACCCATAGGGCGCCGTGGGTGTCGTTGTAGCGCACCTGGCTGCCGTGGGTGATGTTCTCGAAGGGGTAGATATTCGGCGCGCCTCCCAACCCGTTCACGATGTACACGATGCCCTCGCGATGGATGCGTTCGTAAGTATGGTCGTGGCCCGTCAAAACCAGGTCCACCCCCCAGGCGGCGAAGGGCCATTGCATGTATTTCGTATCGCCATGGAGGCCCGAGGAGTAAGGCGCGTGGTGGAAGGCCACGATTTGCCAGGGGGTCGTCGAGGCCCGTAGGCGTTCCCGGAGCCACTGCCCCTGTTTGGAGTCGGGGGTCAACCCATCCGGTTCCTGCGCGCCGCTGTCCAATACGAAGAGGTGGACGGGCCCCCAGACGATGTCGTAGTAGCGCCGGTTCCCGGGGAGATAGTCGAAGAATTCGACGAAGGGCAGGGTCTTGGGGGTGAAGTAGCCCCAATCGTGGTTCCCCAGCGCGGGGAAGAAGCGGCGCTCCTCAATGAAGTCGCCGTAGTAGTCCAGCACGTTCTCCTTGAAGGTGAGTTTGGACCCGTTGGGATAGTTGTTGTCGCCCACGGTGACGATGAAGTCCGGGTTCCAGGATTTCACCAACTGGGCGACGGCCTCTTCCGCGGGACCCGCCTTTCCGTAATCGCCGATGACTGCGAAGCGCACCGTGGTGGGCTGGGGTGGCGGCGAAGGCGTCCAGGTCGGCGAGGGCGTGATGACAGGTGTGGGCGTTGCGGGACGCCAGGGAGTACGGGTCTGTTCCAGGCCAGGAGGGTCCTCCATCAGGGGACGGGCCTCGGAGAGGGCCTCCTGGCAGGCTCCCAGGGCCAGGGCAAGGAATGCGAAAACGAGCCAGAGTCTGCGGAACATGGTTCGTGGCCTCCTTGTGCCTTTTGGAGTGTAGATGATAGCCCAGGCGACGGGAATTTTCAAATGGATGCGCCGTCCAAACCGCGCGGAGTCCATCCCTCGGGGAAGGTGTCGTTTGACCCGATTCCCCCGCCCCCGTCATTTTCACGGGGTGGTCGGAAGGGGTCTTAAGGTACAATGGCCCTGAATGGAAGCCGCACCGGTGCAGGGTGCGGCGTGCTGGAGCTCCAGATTAAGGAGGCTGTCAACATGTCCATCGGTTGGTGGGTGGTCAACCTGGGCGCTGCGTCCTTGGTGTTGGCCTTTGCCCTGGCGATTTATGCAACTATCGCCTCGACATGGGGCGCGATGCGGCAGGAGCCGCGATGGATCGACAGCGCGCGCTACGCGCTGGGCATCGTGTTCATCCTGCTTACTGCTTCCTCCTTAAGCCTGTTGTACTTACTGGCCAACCTGCATTTCGAGGTGGCCTATGTGCATTCGGTGACCAACTCGCCCATGCCCATGTACCTGCGTCTGACCGCCTGGTGGGGCGGCCAGGCCGGTTCGTTGCTCTTCTGGTCCTGGTTGATGGCCCTGTACGCGTCCACGGTGGCCTGGCGGGACTGGTCCCGGGACCGGGAATTCCTCCCCTGGGTCATCATGGTGACGGGGCTGACGTTGGCCTTCTTCCTTTTCCTGACCACGGTGCTGGAGAACCCCTTCCGGCGCCTCTGGGCCCTGCCCACCGGGGAAGTCGTGGAAGCCCTGTTGCCGCCTCGAGGCGCCCAGCTCTTCGTGCCGCCTGAGGGCCGGGGCCTCAACCCCCTGCTTCGCCACCCCGGGATGATTGCCCATCCTCCGGCCCTCTACCTGGGCTTCGTGGGCTTCGTGATTCCCTTCGCCTTCGCCGTCGCCGCGTTGATGACCCGCCGGACGGACGATCGCTGGATTCGCCTGACGCGCCGGTGGGCCCTGGTGGCCTGGCTGTTCCTCTCCCTGGGCCTGGTCCTGGGCGGCCGTTGGGCCTACGATGTGTTGGGCTGGGGCGGCTATTGGGGCTGGGACCCGGTGGAAATCGCCGCGTTCATGCCCTGGCTGACGGGCACCGCCTTCCTCCATTCGGTCATGATTCAAGAGCGCCGCAACATGCTCAAGCACTGGAACATGGTGCTCATCATCCTCACCTACAGCCTGGTCATTTTTGGGACCTTCCTTACCCGTTCGGGAGTGCTCTCGTCGGTCCACTCCTTTGCCCAGAGCGCCATTGGCCCGGCCTTCTTCATCTTCATCGCCAGCACCTTCCTGGCCTCCACCGCGCTGCTCATCTGGCGCTGGAACGACCTGAAGAGCGTGCGCCCCATTCGGTCCCTCCTCTCCCGGGAGGCCATGTTCCTGTACGTGAACCTGCTCTTCCTGAGCATCCTGGCGGTGTGTTTCTGGGGCGTGATTTACCCCCTGCTTTCGGAGCTTTTCGTCGGGGAAAAGGTGACCATGGGGCCGCCGTATTACGAGCGGGCCACCGGCCCCCTGTTCGCAGCCCTGCTGCTCCTGATGGGCATCGGCCCCCTGGCTGCCTGGGGGCGGACCCAGGTGAAGCAGCTGGGACGGGCGCTGT
>WFVP01000261.1 GCA_015491595.1 Anaerolineales bacterium | reverse complement strand
GGGTGAGGGGGAGCAGGACGGGCGTAAGGAAAGCGTAAAGGACTCGTAAGATACACGCAAGGCCTTCTGTGCTATATTGGGAAGCGCAGCAGGCGAGCATCTCTTCTCCTCCTTCCTCCGGGCGGGGAGCCGACCCCTCAGCAGGGTCGGCTCGATGCTTTTGAACCAAAAGGGCGGCGCCATTTGGCGCCGCCCTTTTGGTTGGGCGGGAGGAGGGGAGGCTCTATTCTTCCTCCTCTTCTTCCTTCTTCCCCTTTTCGATGACCTCGGGCTCGGCGCCTTCTACGGCTTCCAATTCCTCTTCCTCGGCTTCCTCTTCCGGACCCACCGCCGCGACGATGACCTCGTCGGGAGGATTGAGGACCTTGACGCCGGGTGGCAACACCAGGTCGCCCACCGTGATGGTGTCTCCCGGCTCTTCCAGCACCGAGATGTCCACCACGATGGATTCGGGCAAGTCCTGGGGCAGGGCTTCTACGTCCAGGGTTTCCAGTTCCTGCACGATGGTGGCGCCGTAGTGCTTGGCCGCCGGAGCCTCACCCTTGAGGACGATGGCCACCTCGGATTCCACCTCTTCGGTCATGGAGACGGCCTGGAAGTCCACATGGAGGAGCTTGCCGGTAATGACGTCCCGCTGCCGCTCCCGGATGATGGTGGTGTACGTCTCCCCATCCACTTCCAGGTCAATGAGGGCAGAGGGGCCCAGGGAACGAATGGTCTTGTAGGCCTCGGCGTAGTCCAGCACCAGGGGAATGGGCTCCTCCACGGTGGGCCCGTACAGGATGGCGGGAAGCTTGCCCTCCCGTCGCAGGCGCTTGACCTTTTTGCCCAAAAGGGTGCGTCGTTGTGCTTTGAGTTTCGGTCGTTCGGCCATTGTGCTTCCTCCCGGAGCGCCTCTCACCCACCCAAGGTGGGTTACCTTCGCTCCTTCCGAATGGGGTTTTATGCGAGAAACACGGTCGTGAACCACATACCGGCCTCAGGCCGCCCGTTATTGTACCGTGGCCCTAACCGGCGTCAAGGTGGAAGTGCTGGGGGTGCACTCAAAAGTTACCGAAGTGGGAGAAAAGGTGGTGCCGCTTTAGACAGGCACCCAGCGTTTCGCACAGGTCTGTCTGGGTCCGGGACCAAAATTCGCCGTCGGCGGTCGGCTGACGGCCGTCAGCCGTTCCTGCGGTCCAGGGCCTGGCCAGACCTGTGCGTTTCAAAAGGAAAAGGCCCGCCTGCAGAGGTGGTCCAAACTTTCGGTCCATAAAGGACCGGCTGATTTCGGCAACATCTGCATGCACCCAGTGCTGGGGTTCGGACAAAAGTTGGGACAGAAGGTCGTGACGCCTGCAGGGGAAGGACACCCGCGTTTCGCGCAGGCCTCAGGCCCTGGACCGCCAGACAGAAGCGATGATGTTCGTTCGCAGCGGCGCAGTAGCTGTGAACATTCTCTCGCGAAGGGGGACGAGATGTCCGCCCGTGGTGTCAGGAGGAAACCGGCGGTTCCGAGGGATAGACGTGGCGCTGGCCCAGGGGAAGGGGCTCCACGCGGATGCGTCGGGCGTGCTCCCGACTCAGGATGACGCGCATGCCCCGCAGCTGGAAGACCACGGGGCTGCGTCCGTAGTTGTAGGTCACGCGGATGAGGGCGCCCTCCACCAGGCCCATCCGCAGCAGGCTCTGACGTATCGAGGGCTCCTCCGGAAGGGCCACCACTCGCGCTTCTTCGCCTGTACGCAATTGATCCAGGGTTTTGTGCATCGACATCACACCACCCATTCGCCTGGGTGATTTCATCGTAGAAAACCGCCGCCCATATCTCAAGTGAGGTTCCTCATGCTGCGGGGTGAAATGAGGACCTTCGTCCGGCCTTTTTGCGTTCCATTTTCCCCCCGGGGCCGGAGATGTGTGATGCCTCAACGTGCCAGCACCCGTTCCAGGGCCTCCAGGCGGGGTTCGATGACGGGTGCCGGTGGGGACGCGCGCAGCGCGGCCTCCGGGTCCTTGAGCCCGCTGCCGGTGAGGAGGAGCACCACGGGGTCTTCGGGAGCGATGAGGTTGCGGGCGCGAGCCTGGCGCAGGCCCGCCAGGGCGGCCGCAGCGGCCGGTTCCACGAACCAGCCGAAGCGTCCCAGGAGGCGCATGGCGTCCAGGATGTCGTCGTCCGAAACGGTGATGTAGGTGCCTCCGGTTTCCCGCACCGCCCGCAAGGCCCGAAACCCGTCCCGGGGCAGGTCCACCGCGATGCTGTCGGCCAAGGTGTGGGCCCGGACAGGTTCGACGTCCTCTCGGCCCGCATGAAAGGCCCGGGCGACCGCGGCGCTGCCTTCGGCCTGCACGCCGAAGAGGCGGGGAAGACGCTCCAGCCAGCCTAACTGGTGCAGGTCCCAAAAGCCTTTGTACAGACCGCTGATGATGTTGCCGTCCCCCACGGGTACGAAGACCGTCCAGGGCCGGGACGTGCGGACGCGGCGCAGGAGCTGCTCCCAGATTTCAAAGGCCGCGGTTTTCTTGCCCTCCGTGGTGAAGGGGTTGTAACCCGTGTTGCGGCAGTACCAGCCCCAGGCCTGGGCGGCCTGGATGGACAGGTCGTAGGCGTCGTCGTAGGTGCCGTCCACCAGGACCACCTGCGCGCCGTAGAGGAGGAGCTGGGCCACCTTAGGGCGGGGAGCCGAACGGGGTGCCAGAATGACCGCGCGCTGACCCAGGGCCGCGGCCAGGCCGGCCAGGGCCGCGCCCGCGTTACCTGTGGATGCCGTGACCACCACACGCGCGCCCATCTCCCGGGCCTGGGCCAGGACCACCGCGCTGGCCCGGTCCTTGAAGGACGCGGTGGGATTGGGGCTTTCGTCCTTGAGCCAGAGGAAGGGTTGGTCCAGGACCTCCCGCAAACGGGGCGCTTCCTCCAGGGGCGTCCACCCCACCCGACGCAGGGGCGTTCCCTGACCCCCGGGGTCCGTCACCGGGAGCAGGAGGAGATAACGCCAGAGGGAGGGCTCGCCGGCGTTCCAAATGTGGGCAGGATGAAGGTTCCGACGGAGGGTCTCGTAGTCCAGCAGCACATCCAGGTTGTGGCCGTCCTCCGGGCAGGTGTAGGTGACCTGGGAGGGGGTGAAGGTCTTTCCGCAGTAGGCGCATCGGAACACGAAATCCACCATGTTGACCTCCTCGCCCGGTTACCCGTCC
>WFVP01000260.1 GCA_015491595.1 Anaerolineales bacterium | reverse complement strand
CGGGAACGGGGGCGCACGGTAGAGATGGTCGTTGAACAGTACCTGAACACCGTGCGCCCCCGTTCCCGGGTGTCCCGGGTGAGGCGGCGGATGAAGCGGATGTCCGGGTCGGTGTCAACGTAGAGCTTCAAGTCGAAGAGGGCCCGTAATTCAGGTTCCACCAAAACCAGGATGCCCTCCACCAGGATGATGGGCCGGGGCTCCACCCGAATGGTCTCCTTCTTGCGGGAATGGGTGGTGTAATCGTAAATCGGGCGTTCGATGGCCTGTCCGGCCTTGAGGGCCTGGATATGGCGGATAAGGAGTTCGGTCTCCAGAGAATCGGGGTGGTCGTAGTTCACGCGAGCCCGTTCTTCCGGGGGTAGATGGGAGAAATCCCGGTAATAGGCATCGTGGGGGAGGAAGGCGATGTGTTCCGGCCCGATGCGCTCCATGATGAGCCGGGCCAGGGTGGTTTTTCCGGACCCGCTTCCACCCGCGATACCGATGACGAAGGTCATCCGCCACCTCCTGGCAGGATGGGTACGGGACTGGTGGTTTGCTGAATCCAAGCCCGCCACTCCTGACGCAGGTTGGCGTCCTCCGCGAAGACGCCCCGCACCACCTGGGTGACCATGCGGGCCTGCTCTTTGCGCACACCCCGCATGATGGCGCACAAATGGGCAGCATCGATGGCCACGGCCACACCCCGGGGTTGGATGACCTGCTCGATGAAGTCGGCAATCTGTTCCGTCAGACGCTCCTGCACCTGCAGGCGTCGGGAGAACATGTCCACGATGCGGGGGATTTTGGACAGCCCGATGATTTTGCCGTTGGGCACGTAGGCCACGTGCACGGTGCCGAAAAAGGGCAGCAGGTGGTGTTCACAAAGGCTGTAGAACTCCATCCCGCGCACCAGCACCATGCCGTCGTAGTTGCTGGTGAAGAGGGCCTCGTTGAGCAACTTATCGGGATCCACCCGGTACCCTGAGGTCAGTTCGGCGAACATGCGGGCCACCCGGGTGGGGGTATCCTGCAGGCCTTCCCGGTCGGGGTCCTCCCCGATGAGCTCCAGCAAGGCGCGAATGTGGGGAGCAATGGCCTCGGTGGGCCAGTTGGAATCGACATGGGCACGTTCCCAGGACATCGTTGCATACTCCTGCAAAAGATTTCGGCTGACTGTTGCCCGCCGACGTGAACGCCGATTGCCGACGGCGGACCGCCGACTGCCGACTTTAAGATACCACCCAGCGGGCCAGAAGGGCCTGGATTTCCGGACGCGTCCGAAACCCCCGGGCCTGGGTGTGGAACCGCTGGGCCCACTGGCGCAAAGGCTGTCCCTGGAAGGGCCATTCGGGCACGACTTCGGCCACGGGGACCACCACATGCGCATATTGGAGCAGGTCCTTCATGGCCAGGACCTGGACCGGTCCTTCGGGCTCCTCCCGCCACAGCACCGGGTCCAGGTCGATGGTGCGGGGCGCGTTGGGGTCCTGGGTGCGAATGCGGCCCAGTTGGGCCTCGATACGACGCAGAACCATGCGCAAGCCGGGCAGCGCCCGGGAGGTTTCCAGCAACACCGCGGCGTTGAGGAACCAGGGCGCGCCCGGGGAACCGATGGGGGGTGTCTCGTAAACCTGGGACACTCTCAAGGGCCGCCCGGCCATGTCCTTCAGACTGCGCATGGCGCGGGGCAGGTTGTGTTCCGGCGCGATATTGGAGCCCAGGGCAATGACTACCAGAGCCATGGCAACGACCTTCGTCTCGTGGGATTTCAAGAGGTTGGAGGCGACGAGGTTTCGTCGTGGTAATCCTCGCGGGTGCGGAGGATGCGCACACCTACGGAACGGGCGAAACGCAGCGCGCCGGGTTTCTCCACCCGGACTTCCACCTGGGGGACGCCGAACTCCAGGATGCACACCCGGGCGATTTCCTCGGCCAGTTTCTCCACCAGATAGAACCGGGAGCCTTCCACCAGTTCAATGATGCGTTTGGTGATGGTGCGGTAGTTGAGCGCGTCCCGGATGTCATCGGTGGTCCCGGCGCGGCGGGTGTCCGTATAGAGCCGAAGATTGATGACCACGTCCTGGCGGTCCTTGCGTTCCCAGTCGTGAATGCCGATGATGGTGCGGAGCAACAGGTCGTGGATTTCGATGACGTCGCGCATGGATGGCCCTCTCCTGAATGTGGGTTCATCCCCTCAGACGAGTGGAAAGAGGGATTTCTTACCCGTGAACCAGATGCGCGCCCGCGTCCACGAACAGGACTTCCCCCGTGACCGCGTCGTTCTCCAGCAGGAAGAGCAGGGCCCGGGCGATTTCCTCGGGATGCACCGGGCGTCGGCCCGGCGTGCGCTCCACCAGGCGTTCCAGATAGGCCTCGTCCTTGCCCGGTGGGGGGAGCACCGCGCCCAGGGCCAAAGCGTTTACCTGGATGTGAGGCGCGAGTTCGTGCGCGGCCATTTGGGTCAGGGTAAGCAGTCCGGCCTTGCTGATGGTATAGGCCAGATGGTGGCGTCCAGGATACACGGCCCGCCAGTCCGCGATGTTCACCACCTTGCCCGGCCCCTGTCCGACCGCTCGAGCAAAGGCCTGAATCAGAAGGAAGGGCGCCCGCAGGTTAAGGGCCATGTGGCGCTCCCAGTTGTCTAAGGTGGTGTCCCGAACCCGACCGGGAAGGAACACTGCAGCCGAGTTTACCAGAATGCGGGGGAGGCCCATGGCCTGACGCACGTCCTCCAGCAGTCGAGCCGGGGCCTCGGGTTGCGTCAGGTCCGCCTGAAAGGCCTGGGCCTGAACGCCCATGTCCCGGGCCAGGGCCACCGTCTCCTGGGCGGCTTCCGCGGAGTGGCCGTAGTGCACGGCCACGTTCACACCGGCCCGGGCGAGGGCCAGGGTGAGGATGCGTCCAACCCGGCGGGCACCGCCGGTCACCAATGCCAGTTGTCCCTGAATCTCCATGAAGGTACGTCTCCTACCAGGTGAGGTTTTGCCCTTGGGGTCGGGGTCAACGTGTGAGCAGGTCCCGCAGCGCGTCCTCCAGATGGGGGAACTGGAACGCGAAGCCGGCCTCCTGCAGGCGTTTCGGCACCGCGCGGATGCTGGCCAGCAGCGCGATGGCCATTTCCCCCAGGACCAGCCGCAGTACCCATGTGGGCACCCGGAACCAGGTGGGCCGACGCAGCAGGCGGCCCAGGGTGCGCACCAGTTCGGCGTTGGTCACCGGTTCGGGCGCGCAGAGGTTGTACGGCCCCCGGGTGTCCTCCCGGTCCAGGAGGAAGAGCATGGCCCGCACCTGATCCTGGATGTGAATCCAGGGCATGTAAAAGCGACCGGAGCCCAGAGGTCCGCCAACGCCCAGGCGGATGGGCAGCAGCAACCGAGGCAGGGCACCTCCCCGGGTGCTGAGCACAATGCCCGTGCGTAGAATCACCCGACGAGTGCCCAGCGCCTCCACCGGTTGGGTGCTGGCTTCCCAGTCCACACACAATCGGGCCAGGAAGTCCTCTCCCGGTGGGGCGTCTTCCGTCAGAACCTGGTCCCCGCGGTCGCCATAGTACCCCACGGCCGAGGCCTGCAGCAGGACTTGGGGTCGCGAGGCGGCCTGTTCCCAGGCCTGGGCCAGGGCCCGCCCGGCATGGACGCGGCTTCGATAGAGTTCTTCCTTGCGCTTGGCCGTCCAGCGTCGTTCCCCGATGTTCGCGCCCACCAGATTGACCACGGCATCGGCTTTCCTCCACCCAGGGCCGCAGATGTTGCGGGTCGGGGCGCCAGGGAGCCAGGGTGACCTCGGGAGGGAAATCTGAACGGCGCTTTTCCGGGAACCGGGTGAATACCACGACTTCGTCGCCTCGAGCCAGCAAGGCCTGGGTCAGGGCCCGGCCAATGAGGCCTGTGCCGCCGGTGATGAGCACTTTCATGCGCGTACCTCCTGATGCGCCCAGGATGCGGGACGTTCCCACGCCTCTTCAAACACCAACTCGTGCAAGGGGTGTCGGGTGCGCTCCCGGGGCGGCTCGTCGGGCCCCGGATACCCCAGCGCGATGACGGTGACCGGGCGGACATGCGGGGGAAGCCCGAAGACCTCCCGGGCTTTTTCCTTGTCGAAACCGGCCATGAAGTGGGGGTAGATGCCCAGAGCCGCGGCCTGGGCCGTGAGTAGACCGCAGGCCAGCCCCAAGTCGTGGAGGGCATATCGGTTGGGCCCCCGTTCGTCCTCCTCCAGGGCCGCGGCCAGGACCAGGACGGGCGCGGTGCGGGCCCATGACAGATTCCCCGGGCTCAGGACCGCCAGCAACCGTTGGTAGGCCTCGGTGCCTTGCCGGGTAACCAGGAAACGCCAGGGTTGCCGGTTGAAGGCGGAAGGCGCCCATCGGGCGGCTTCGAAGATGAGAGCCAGGTCCTGGGGAGCCAGGGGACGGGAAGCGTACTTGCGAGGGCTGTAACGACGACGCAAAGCCTCCAAGAGGGTAAGGGTCATCGGCGTTCACTCCTGTCGAGGGAAGGATGGCTCCTCAAATTATAGCACGAATACCCTGAAAACCCCTCCCTTCCCGGTGCCGATGGAGGGCCTCGCCCGGGAGAGGTGGGGCCGGGGGTTCCTTGCCGTTATGTTACAATGTCATCCCAGGGGAGGGTGATGGATGAACCAGGACGCGGTGGTCCACTGGTTGCGCCAAATCCACCTGTTTTCGGGATTGAGCGAAGACGAGGCCCGTACCGTACTGGCGCACAGCATCCGGGAGGAATACGAAGCCGGCCGGGTGTTCTTGCGGCGGGGGGATTGGGACGACCATCTGTATGTGGTGTACGAAGGGGAGGTCTCCCTGTGGGTCTACAACGACCGGGGGGAACGTCAGGGATTAGGGCGGTGCATTTCGGGCGATTACTTCAACGTGGAAGCGGCCGTTTGGGGCGGGGAAGCGGAGGTTTACGCGCGCGCATTGCGTCCTTGCGTGGTGTACAAAATCCCTCGTGCGGTCCTGGAATACGTGAAGGAGCGGGACCCGAAGGTGGTCCCCTTGTTGGAACTGGTGGCCCGGGCCCGGGAGCGGGGTCGGGTTCGTCGGCCGGCCTGGTTGAAGCCCCACGAGCTGCTCACCCTGTACGAACGTCCCCACAAGATGGCCTTGGTGTACCAGATGGGTGCGCCCTTGATGGTGGCCTGGTTGGGGGTGGCCTTTTGGGCCTGGAGGCTCTTCATGCCCACCTTTGAGGTGTTGATTTGGGCCGGGGCCACGGTGATTCTGGGCGCGTTCTTGTGGGCGATTTACCTGGTATTGGAATGGCGCAACGACGTTTCGGTGGTGACCTCGCTGCGGGTGGCGTACGTGGAGCGGGTGGTTCTGGTCTACGAATCGCGCCAGGAAATCCCCCTGCACATGATTGTGGCCCATGAGGTGTACACCAGTTTCCTGGACCGGGTGTGGGGGATGGGGGACGTCATCGTGCGCACCCAGGGGCCCAGTTTGCGTCTGCCCCACGTGCCCAAGCCCGAAGCCTGGGACCGGGTGCTCACGGACTATCGAAAGCGTCACTTGCGGCGTCGGTACGTGGAAGAAGAGGAGCGGGTCGAACGCGCGCTGCGCGAGCGCCTGGAACTTCCCCTGCCCGAGCCTCCCAAACCCGCGCCGGCCCCGGAGCTGGAGGAACGGGCCCAACCCCTGCCCTGGTGGGTGGCCCTGTGGCATACCCTGTTTGGCGCCCGGGTGGAGGAGGGGAGCATCATCACGTACCGCAAGCACTGGTACTTTCTCCTGCAGGGGGGATGCTTCCCCATCCTGGCCTCCGTGGCCGCTCTGATGGTGGCCCTGCTCCACTGGGTCGGGGTATGGAAGATTTTCTCCCTATCCACCGTGACTATTCTGGCGGGTCTGACGTGGATTTTCGCCTTCATCCTGTTCCTGCTGGCCTACTGGGAGTGGCGCAACGACTACTACCAAATCACCGACACCCAGCTGGTGGATTTCAAAAAAATCATCCTGGGTCCGGAACAGCGTCACACCGCGCCGCTAACGGAGATTCGCAGCGTGGATTACGAGCATCCGGGGTTCCTGGCCCGGCTCCTCAACTTCGGCAACGTGTACATTTACACGGGTGGGGATGAGCCCCTGGTCTTTCAGGACATCGCGAATCCCGCCCAGGCCCAGTACGACATCTTCCTGCGTCTGGACCATCTCCAACGACGTCGGGAGATGGACCAGTGGGCGCGAGAACGGCAGCGTTTCATCGAGTGGCTGGCCACGTATCATAAACTGGCCCGGGAGGCCTTCCGTCCGCCCTCCGGGCCTTCCCCGTCCGGCTCCTCTTTCCCTTCCAGAGGACAGGAGCACCCTTCCGAGCCCTCTTCCGAATCCGAAGAAGAACCGCCGTGGGCAGTCCCACCGCCTTTCCCGCCAGGGTGATGAGGAAGGGAGAACTTTGCTTGATGAAAGATTATGTGGACTGCGGTGAAGCCGCTGCCCACATGATTTCTTTTTTCGCCAAACCCTCAAAGAACGCGACACGCCAAAGGGAAAAGAGCCCAGTATAATCTTCTCATGCGGCATTGCACGTTGATATCTATTGCATGACTGAGGAGAGCACCTATGGATGTCGTACAGGTCATACGTTTATTGGCGGTCGTCCTCTGGGGTGTGTCGGCTTTCCTTTTCCTGCGCTGGATTGGGGCTCTGGTACGGACGAAGGGACGACCCCGGCCGGCGGCATGGCCCTTTGTAGCCACTTTGGTGGGCGCAGTTTTGGCCACGACCCTGGCCGCGGGCATCATCTTCATCCCGCCGCAGGAGCGGGGTGTGGTCATCTCGGCCCTGACGGACAAGGGTTACCGGGAACGCCCCCTGGACCCGGGGTTGCACTGGGTCGTGCCTTACTTCGAGTACGTCGTTCGCTATCCTGTCTCCAAGCAGACGTACACCATGTCAGCAACTACAGAAGAGGGCCAGCGCTTCGGCGACGACTCCATTGAGGCCCGCACCAAGGACGGTCAGCGCATTTTCATCGACGCGTCGGTGATTTACGCCATCGACCCGGAAAAGGTCATTGAGGTCCATCTGGCCTGGCAGAACCGGTACGCGGAGGACCTGGTGCGACCCCTGGTGCGGGGCATTATTCGGGATGCCGTCTCCCAATTTCGTGTGGATGAGGTAGTGAGCACCCGACGCTTCGAGCTGCAACAGTACATCTACAACGAACTCAAGAAGCGTTTGGCCGAGAACGGCCTTATCCTTTACGACTTCGTGCTCCGGGATGTGAACTTCACCCCCGAATACGCCCAGGCGGTGGAGCAAAAGCAGATTGCGGAACAGCAGGCCCAGCAGGCCAAGTTCCTGGTCGAAAAGAAGCGGCAGGAGGCGGAACAACTTCGTCAGATTGCCCAGGGCGAAGCGGATGCCCGACTGATTCGGGCCCGGGCGGAAGCCGAGGCCCTGCTCATCCAGGCCGAAGCCCAGGCCAAGGCGCTGGCTTTGGTGGCGGAAGTGCTTCGCAACAACCCTGAACTACTGACGTACGAGTACATCCAGAAGCTGGCGCCAGGCATTCAGGTTATGCTGGTGCCGACGGACAACCCCTTCTTGCTCCCGTTGCCCACGTTGTCTCCGGGAGCGGTGCCGACGCCGACGCCCACACCGACCCCCACGCCGACGCCGTAAGGCGACCGGGTCGTCCATGGGTCGAAACCACCTCGTGAGGGTGAGGACGTGAGCACGCAATCTCAACCGGTCCGCAGCGGGCGGGAAATTCGCCTGACCGCATACGCCAAGTGTGCGGGTTGAGCGTCCAAGCTCAGCGCGGACGCGCTGGCGCAGGTCCTGCGCCCTCTGGATGACATCTTCCCGCCCGAATCCATCCCCTCGGCCTTGTTGGCCGGCCTGCACCCGCCGGAAGACGCGGCGGTGTGGCAGGTCGCGCCGGATTTTGCCCTGGCCGTTACCGTGGATGTGTT
>WFVP01000259.1 GCA_015491595.1 Anaerolineales bacterium | reverse complement strand
TCCCAGAGCCCGATCTCGCGCCTACTAAATTGAAATACGCTCGAAGGTGCCCCAGGAAAGCGCCCTGGGCATGTACAGACAAGTGGAAGCCAGACGCGCTCTCAAAGGAAGACAGGACAGCGGCGGAACCGCCGTCCCGTTTTATCTTCCACGGATGAGGGCCTCGGCCAGCGCGGCCAGACCCTCCAGGTCGTCCAAATCCAGCCACTGGAGCATGAGGCGCTGCACGCCCGCTTCCCCCAAAGCCGCGACCTGTTCCCGCACCTGCTCCGGCGTCCCCACGATGAGACCCCGGGCCCGGAGTTCCTCGGCCGGAGGCCGTCCCTCCAACTTGCGTCGCAGTTCGGCTTCGTTCCGACCGAAGAGCAGACCGGTCATCAGGGAGCGTCGCACCTCCTCGGGACGGCGGCCCTGTTTTTCCAGGAGTTCGTTCAAACGGGCATTACGCTCCGCGAATCCCTGCGGGGTGAGGAAAAGGGCGTTCCATTCGTCGGCATAGCGGGCCACCAGGGGCAGGGTGCGCCGCACCCCATTGCCACCCACCAAAATCCGAGGGCTACCGGGCCGTGCCGGACGGGGCAGCAGGATGGCCTCCTCCAGATGAAAGTAACGGCCGTGGAAGGTCACCCGTTCCTCGCTCCGCAACAAGCGGGTGATGACCTCCAGGCCCTCCTCCAGACGCTCGAAACGTTCCCGCATAGAGCCCAGGGGGAAACCGAACATACGGTGCTCTCGTTCCTGCCAGCCCGCGCCCACGCCCAGCACCAGGCGCCCGCCCGAAAGGTCGTCCACGTCTTTCGCCATGCGCGCGGTGTGCACCGGATGCCGAAAACTCATGGGCGTGACCAGGGGGCCGAATTCGATGCGTCGGGTATGGGTCGCCGCGTAGGTGAGGGAAACCCACAGTTCCAGGGAGTCTTTGTCCGGGGGCCGGGCGTTGGTGAAATGGTCGGAACGGAACACGCCCACGAAGCCCAGGTCCTCCGCGGCCTTCAAAATGCCTTTCCAGCGTGCCCAATTCAGACCGTTTTGCCCTTCAATCATCAAGGCGATTTCCGGATACGCCATAAGACCACCTCCGTGAAAAAAGCCGGGGGACGGAGGAAGGGTCCCCCGGCCGAGACGTCCTTTAGACCTTTTCCAGGCCCACAGTGACCTGTTCACCATCCAGGGTGAAGGAGACCGAGGGCACCCCATCGGGCACGCCTTCCACCATGTCCGTCCCCAGGACCTCGTTCAAGATGAACGTCCGATGTCCTTCCAGCGCCTCCCGAACCTCGGGCGACGCGGCGTGCACGTACACCCGGATGCGGTCCGTCAGTTCCAGCCCCGCATCCTTGCGCAGGTTCTGCACCCGGTGGACGAATTCCCGGACCCAGCCCTCCCGCTGCAGTTCGGGCGTCAGGGCCGTATCCAGGGCCACAACGTAAGGACCTTCCATGGCCACGGCGTAGCCCGTGCGGGGCTCCAGGCGGACCTCGACCTCATCCGGTTGGATGGTGTAGGTCTGGCCCTCCACCTCCACGGCGAAGGCTTCCCCGGCCAGGACCCGGTGGGCCACCTCCTTGGGGTCCAGGCTCAGGATGGCCTGCCGAATCTTGGGGAACAGGGCCTTGTACTTCTGGCCCAGTTGTTTGGGCAGGGGATGGATGACATACTCGCCGATGACGTCGGGGAAGTCCAGCAGGCGGATGGTCTTCACGTTCAACTCCTGGGCCATCAGCTCCAGATAAGGCCGCACCGCGTCCCGCTCCCAGACCCGGCCGATGGCCACCAGGGCCTCCTTCAGGGGCTGGCGCAGGCGGATGTTGTGCTTCTCCCGCGCGGCCCGGCCCAGGGAGGTCAGGCGAATGACCAGGTCCATCTCCCGGTTCAGGGTCTCATCGATGGCCGCTTCGTCGGCTTCGGGCCAGTCGGCCAGGTGCACCGACAGGGGCGCGTTGGGATCCACCGAACGCACCAGGTTCTGGTACAGGGCCTCGGCCACGAAGGGCGTGCTGGGGGCCAGCAGGTACGCCAGGGTAACCAGGGCTTCGTACAGGGTGGCGTAGGCCGCCTCTTTGTCCGCGTCGTTCTCACCCTTCCAGAAGCGCCGACGGTTCAGGCGCACGTACCAGCGGGAGAGCCGGTCCACGAAGCGCTGGATGGGGCGGGTGGCCCGCACCGCGTCGTAGTCCTCCAGCGCGGCTGTGACCTCCTTCACCAGGGTGTGCAACTCGGAACGCAGCCACCGGTCCAGGACGGTGTAGGTCTTGGGTCGGTTGGGGTCCGGCGTCCATCCGTCCAGGTTCGCGTAGGTCACGAAGAAGTGGTACACGTTCCACAGGAGCAGCAGGAACTCCCGCACCGCGGAGCCCACCAGGTCTACGGAGAAGCGACGGTTGTCCCCCGGCGGCGCGGCGGTGAAGAGGTACCACCGCAGGGCGTCCACGCCGTGGACGTTGATGACGGACCAGGGGTCCACCACGTTCCCCTTGGACTTGGACATCTTCTCGCCCTTCTCGTCCAGGATAAGGCCCAGGGAGATGACGTTCTTGTAGCACTCCCGACCGAAGAGCAATGTGCTGATGGCGTGGAGGGAGTAGAACCAACCCCGGGTTTGGTCCACGCCCTCACAGATGTAGTCCGCGGGGAAGGTGGACCAGAAGGCGTCCCGGTTCTCATA
>WFVP01000258.1 GCA_015491595.1 Anaerolineales bacterium | reverse complement strand
GGTCCCACAAGGGGAGCCCAGGCCATACGCAGCCAGCGAAGGGCCAGGGGTTGATGCCGTAAGGCCGCGTACTCCGCCATTTTCGCCTGCGCGGTGTTGGGCCAGGGATGGCCGGTGACGACCATCTGGAAGAGGACGTACAGCAGGACCAGGACGGCCAGGGGAAACCCGGTGAGGAGGAGGGCTCGCCAGCGCTCCCGATGGCGGGGCAGCCAGCCCGCGCGCCACGCCCAGGCCAGGAGGAGCAGCACGGCTTCGGGGCGTATCCACACCCCCAAGCCGATGAGCCAGCCAATCCATCCCCAGGCCGGTCGCTCCCGCTGGAGCTGCCTCAGGGTCCACCAGGCCAGCAACGCGAAGGCCAGGGTTTCCATGCCCGAAAGGGCGGACCACACCAGATGCCATTCCGTGAGCATGAGCAGGCCCAGCAGCCATGGGCCGCGCGCGGGGAGGCCTTCCTCTCGGGCCTGGCGGTAAGCGCCCCAGGCCAGCAAGGCCAGCAGGAGGCTTCCTAATCCCCAGGTCCACAGGAGGGCCATCGCGGGACCCAGAGCCTGGCCGGGCACCAGGAGCCAGACCCAGAGGGGCGCGGTGGCGCCGGCCGCCGGCTGGTCCGGCCGGGCGCCCCATACGCCGGCTTGCATCCAGGTGCGGGCGAAGGTCTGGTAAATCCAGGCGTCATCCAGGGGAAACCCAGGGCGGTACAGCCACGCCGCTGCACCCAAAAAAGGAAGGCTCACCCCCACGGCCGCGAGCCCGAACAACACCAGGGGTGGAATGCGGGGCAGAGGCAAGCGTCGCAGCATGGGGTCCGGCTATCCCCGGGCCATGGCGGTGTTCACCGTCTGGTAGGCAGACAGGAGAATCTCGTTGACCTCCGGTCGGGTGAACTCGGGGGGCAGGGATTCGCCCCGACGCAACATGGCCCTCACCTGGGTTCCGGAGAGATGCAGGCGCTGGCTTTCGTCGTGGGGACAGGTCTTGGACGTCACCACGGTGCCGCACCCGTAACAGTAAAAGGCGTGCTCGAAGAACAAGGGGGTGATGCCGATGTCCTCGGGCGGGAACTCGTCGAAGATGCGCTGGGCATCGTAGGTGCCGTAGTAGTTCCCCACGCCCGCGTGGTCCCGGCCGACGATGAAGTGGGTGCAACCGTAGTTCTTCCGGGCTAGGGCGTGGAGCACAGCTTCCCGGGGACCGGCGTAGCGCATGGGCGCGGGGAAGACGGAGAGCAGCACCCGGTCCTTGGGGAAGTACTTCTCGATGACCACCCGGTAGGTGGCCATGCGCACATCCGCCGGCACGTCGTCGGGTTTGGTCTCGCCGACCAGGGGGTGCAACAGCAGACCGTCCACGATCTCCAGCGCGGTCTTCTGGATGTATTCGTGGGCCCGGTGAAGAGGGTTGCGGGTCTGGAAGGCCACGATGCGCCGCCAACCGCGTTCCCGGAAAATCTGACGGGTTTGTTGCGGGGTGAGGCGCAGTTCGGGGAAGACCTCGCGCGCCGCGGAAGGCCAGTCGAACAGCCAGATGTCCCCGGCGACCAGCCAGTCGCCCTGCGCGTACAGGCGGGCCACGCCGGGATGCGCTTCTTCTGTAGTGCGGAAAACCGCTTTGGCCTCGGCCTCTTTGTCGTAGCGGTAGATTTCCTCGACGTGCAGAATGGCCAGGGGACGGTTTCCTTCACACAAGGCGGCGTCCTGACCTTCCCGCAGGTCCTCCACAATCTCCTCATCCACCGCCAGCGTGATGGGGATGGGCCACACCAAATCGTTGCTCAGACGCATGTCCCGCAGGACCCGCAGGTAATCCTCCCGGCGCAGGTAACCGGTGAGGGGGCTGTAGGCTCCGATGGCCAGCATTTCCAGGTCGGCCAGCTGGGCCCGGGTGAGGGGAATCTTGGGCAGGCTCTGGGCCCGCTCGCGAGCCGCCTGGGCCAGCTGACCCTTGAGGATGCGCTGGACCAAAACGCCGCCATGAGGGGGGATGGACATGGTGATGCCTCCTTCTCAGAAATGCCGGGGAGAAACATACCGCAATGCCGGTCCTTTGGCAAGCCGGTGGGGGACGGCCGCCCTTCTCCCCGGACCGGGGCTCAAGTCACCACCCGCAACTGGGAGCCCTCCGGCCCCTTTTCCACCTCGATACGCACGGGAAAGCGTTCCTTGAGGTCTTCCAGGTGGGTGATGACAAGGATTTTGGCGAATTCCGCGCGCACCGCTTGAATGGCTTCCACCAGACGCTGGCGTCCCACCTGGTCCTGGCTCCCGAATCCTTCGTCAATGACCAGGAACTGCAATCGGGCGCCGGCGCGGCGGGCCAGGAAGCGGGCCAGAGCCAGACGAATGGCGAAGTTGATGCGAAAGGCCTCGCCTCCCGAGAAGGTCTCGTAGTCCCGCTGCCCGTACCGGTCGCTGACCAGGATGTCCAGGGTCTCCCGCACGCCTTCCCGGCTCCGAAGGGCCCGTTGGGTCCGGAACATGATGCGCATTTCCCCCTCGGTGAGCTGTTCCAGCAATCGGTTGGCTTCGCTCTCCAACTGGGGAAGGGCCTGCTCGATGAGCAGGGCCGGGACGCCGTTGCGACCGAAGGCTTCCTCCAGGGTTTGATAGCGGGCCAGGAGGACGCCCAGCTCCTCCAGCTTCCGGCGCATCTCCCGGGCTTCCTGCCGATAACGCTCCAGGAGCTCCAGTCGCTGGCGCAGCGCCCCCCGCTGTTCCTGCAGACGGGCCACCTGTTCCCGCAGGTGCAGGACCCGCTGTTTCAGCTGGGTCAGGTCGGGCACGTCCCGGCCCAGGGCTTCCAGGCGCTCCCGGGCTTCCTGATAGGCGCGTTCCCGCTCCTGGACCCGCGTCTGCCACAGGGCCTTCTCCTGTTCCAGATGCTTGAGCTCCTCCTCCACGGCTTCCAGGCGGGCCTTCCACTGTTCCAGGCGGCGAATCTGCTCCTGGATTTCCTGGCCGCGGGCCTCGGCCTCCCGGGCTTTCCGATGGGCCTGCTCGTCGTAGCCCAGGGCCGCCAGACGGGCCTCCACGTCTTGCAGTTCCTGGCGCAGTTGGGGGGCAAAGTCCTCCGTCGTCAGGGCCTGACGCAGGGCCTGCCATTCGGGCTCGTCTTCTTCCTTCCAGCGCTGGAGCTCGGCTTCGGTCTCTCGCAACCGCTGATCCAGGGTCTGCCCCTGGGCTCGAAGGCGCTCCAGCTGCAAGTTGACCCGTTGCGCTTCCCGCAGCCGTTCCTCCAGGGTCCGCCGGTGGTTTTGCAGGGTCTTCACCTGCTCCTGGAGACGTCGCTCCTGCGCCTCCAGCGTCTGGGCCTCCTCCTCCAGATGCTGGAGCAGGCTTTCGCGATGGTCCTGGGGAAGGGGCTGGGCGCACACGGGACAGGTTCCCTCGGTGGATTGATGCAGAGTGGCCCGACGGGCCTCCAGAGCCTCCTTCAGCGCGCGTGTGCGCTCCAGGGCGGTCATGGCCGCCTCCAGGTCCTGTCGGCATCGGGCCAGGTCGTCCTCCGCAGCGCGCAAGGCTTCCCATTTCTCGCGCAGCTCCTGGAAACGGACCTCCCAGGCTTTGCGCTCCTCCTGGAGGCGTTTCCAGGCTTCCTGGCGTTTCTGGGCCTGGGCGCGTTTTTCCTCCAGGGCCTGGAAGCGGGTCTGCAAACGGATGCGCTCCTGCTCCAGCCGAGACTTGAGTTCCTGGCGTTTCTGCTGCCAAGTGCGGGCCTCTTGGGCCCGGGCTTCCCAATGGGCCAGGGCCTTGCGGGCTTCCTCCCACTGCCGCAATGCTTCCCGCCATTGGGCTTCCTGGGCCAGGCGTTCCTGGAGGAACTGGCGTTCGGTCAGCCGTTCCTGGTACCGGCGTTCCAGCGCCTGCCACTGATGCCGGGCTTCCTCCCAGGCCTGGCGCAATTGCTCCACCGCGGCCTTCTGGGATTGAAGTTCGGCTTCCCGGGACTGCCAGTGACGCAGCAGGGCTTCGGTGTCCTCCAGGTCCTTTTGGGTTCGAGCCAGGTGGGCCTCGGTAGTCTCCAGGCGTTGCTTCCAGACGGCCTCCTGGGCCAGTTCGGCCTCCAGGCGCTCCAACTGGCGGGAGAGCTCCACCCGCTGAACCATTCGGCGGCGCTTCTCTTCGCGTGTGTGCTCCAGATACGCGTCCCAGACC